>JABDDS010000001.1:0-48509 GCA_013287465.1 Chlamydiota bacterium
AAAAAACACTAAAAATCAGGAGTACACTCCAAATGTTCCGTTTTATTACTGATTCAGGACAGCGTACATGTTCACGGGATCTATTTACTATAACTCAGGCCTTCAGCCTGAACTATTTACGTGTGTTCCCTAGGGCGTTGCCCTAGGCTTTTATAAATCAGGGCGTTGCCCTAAGAACAGTGCTTAGGCTGAAGGCCTAGATTATAAAAGCCTAGGGCAACGCCCTAGGTGATAAACATATGTATTTCAGGCTGAAGGCCTGAGTTATAGTAAATAGACCCCGTGAACATGTACAGGACAGCCTGTCAATAAGGGAATGGAGAGGGAATTATTCTTTTTTCGTAACTATTCAGATGCCCCCTGGTCTAAATGGGGCAGGGGCCCCATTTAGACCAGGGGGCATCTGAATAGTTACTCAAGCGGTAATATAACGCAATTGATTTGTCTCTCTTGCAATGCTAGCGACAAATGTTTTGTTAAATAAGTCTTTCCTACTCCCGGACAGCCGCCAATTGCAATAATCCTAGAAACGGCAGTTCAAATGGGTCAGATATGCTGAGATTTTGATGTGGGGGCGTTTTTGGGGAAATTTGACATCACCCAGTTGGTGAGGCGAATTTTCCCAAAAATGCCATCCACATCAAAAGGTCAGCGTAGATGGCCCATTTTAACTGCCGTTTCTAGGATAATAGGGACAGCTTTTGATGAATCTTGTCTGTGATATTCAGCAATATCCACAAGAGAGCTTATAATAGGTTTAAGAGATTCTACCTTTAGCTCTTCACCCTGCAATGCACAGGAAACGAACATCCAAGGAAGAGTTAAAATGTAAATGAATTGTCTGTAATTCATGATTTCTCTCGGGTTTCAGTAGAAAATTTATCCTTTTTTAATGATTTTTTCCATATAAAAACATAAGTCATTTTGGATTAATGACAAAAATAGACTTCTTTCGAAACTGTAATCCCGTGCCTCTGCCTGTGCCCCTGCCCGCCCTAAAGTTTAATCGGGAAAGGGGTGGGTAGAGGCAGAGGCACGGGCTTGCAGTTTCGAAAGAGGTCTAATATAGATTCTGCCGCCACATTCACGGCTAATTTTTGATTTCATCTGACCCCATACTCACGTATGGGGCTACATGATTTCGCAGCTTCGCTGCTATTATTTTACGTTCTTGTGTTCCGAATAGAACATTTTTACTTTGCGCTAACAAATCCAAAATAATCTATTGAATATTAATAATGAAATATGATACAATCCTCAGTTATTAACTATATCAATAATTATTTTTTATGGAATGTTTATCAAGAGCCACAGCCTGCATAATCGATACGACTTTGCATAGTTGTTCTCTGATAGCACGTGCTGGGGAGGCGTGTTGCTTAACACCGTGTTTCTTTTCTTTCGGGCTCCTATATGCAGATTTTTTTTTAAAAAAATTGCAAATAAAGAATAAATTCTACGAATTAGATCATGAAAACACCCTTAATTTAATGATAGCTTCCACAATTTTTTCTCTTTTTTTTAGGATAATTCAGGAATGTGTAAATCCGTATATCAAAGATCGCAATAGAAAACGCCGTATTGCGGAGTATCATCGGGCGTGTCTCATTGAGCTTGAGAAAATGAATAGAGAAACTTTGCCTCATCAAAATTCTTTACAGCAACAGCCCCAAGCTAATCCTTTTGATTGGCTTACTGCCCCTGGTACTACTGTAAGTGAACAAGTGGATAGCCAGCAATTAGAAGTGGCACGACCGGGTGCGAAAAAAGTGTAGGCTAACAAAACACGCGGAGGCGTGAGTATGGACCACGTTTCAACATTTTCCTATCACTACGCGAAGCGTTTGGAGTGCGAAAGCCCTCTTTCGCTTTGTGATTTAAGGCAAAGCGAAAGAGGACTTTCGCACTCCAAACGCTTCGCGTAGCAACAGAAAATGTTATAATGCAAGAATAAAGATAACGATTCTGGTTTGAAAAAATCTGTTTCCTTTGCTAAAGTGCAAATATTACGAGCCCCAAAGGAGCATCCCCGTGTCCGAATCAGATCCTGTTATAACAGCTTATCAAGAAATTTACGATGTTGTGATTCCCGATCTAGACTATTACTTGCGCCAGATCGATTGTCGCGATGGATGCCCTGTCAACACCGATCCTCGCGGGTATATGCTAGCTTTACATGCGGGTAACTTCATGGAAGGATACAAGATTGCTCGTGGCCCCAATCCCTTTGCCTCGATCTGTGGAATGATCTGTGGTGCCCCTTGTGAACTCTCCTGCCGCCGCGACCGGGTCGACAAAACACTCACCATACGCGCACAAAAACGATATCTCACCGAATGGTATGGACTGGGCAAAGAAGCTCACATCCGCTCCCTCGAAATGAGCTATGCCCGTGGATCGACCCACCCGACTCCCAATGGATTAAAAGTTGCCTGCATCGGCGCTGGAGTCGCTTCGATGACAGCTGCCCATGATCTCCTTAGACTTGGATATGCTGTCGACATCTTCGAAATGATGCCCACTCCAGGTGGCATGCTCACATATGGAGTTCCCTCTTATCGACTGAAAAACGATATCGTTTATAATGAGTGCCATGCGATTGAACATCTCGGAGCTAAAATATACTATAATGTCAAAGTGGGCAAAGATATCACCCTAACGGAATTGCAAAATAAATATGATGCTGTCTTCATCGGAGTAGGACTGTGGAAGTCACGTGAATTGCCAATTCCTGGAGCAGATGCCCCCGATATCATTCGAGGAATCGATTATCTCCGAGTACGATGCGTCGATGGAGAATGGAAAATCAACGATAATATGGTCGTGATCGGCGGCGGTAACGTCGCTTTTGACGTTGCAAGAACTTCGGTACGCAATGGGGCCAAAAAGGTCACAATGGTCTGTTTAGAAACGCGCGATGAACAGACCGCAGACGAGTTCGAAATCGAAGATGGTATAGAAGAAGGAATCACAATCATCAACCGCGTCGCGCCAATTAGCGTTGAGCGCGATGCCGAAGGAAAAATATGCGGATTGCGCGTCCAACAGATCTATTCTCTTTTTGACTACACAGGAAAATTTGCCCCTCAAATGATTCCAGAAAGTCAATACGTCATCCCTTGCAATACGATCGCTTTAGCAATCGGACAAGGAATGGATAATTCTCTTTTTGATGGATGGGATAAAAAAGAACAATTAATCATCGACCGAGGAATCATCAAAACGGAAAGGGGAACAGGGCGCACAACAGTAAAAGGGATTTACGCTGGAGGCGACGTCGCATTCGGCGCTGCTTTATTCATCACAGCAATTCGGCATGGGCAAGAGACTGCCAGAGCAATCGATCATGATCTACTGGGAACAACTCCTTATAGAGAATATGTGGGAGAGTTTACTGAGCTTTCGCCTATACGAGATAAAAAATACCTGCGAACAAAATGGGCGCTACCCACAATGCAACCTCCCGATGTGCGAATAAAAAATAATAATCTGGTGGAAAATAATTATACCGACGAAGCTGCCCATGAACAGGCAAATCGCTGTCTACAATGCCATGTTAGCCCTGTTTTTGATGGCAACTTATGCATTAAGTGCAATGGATGCGTCGATGTTTGCCCATGTAACTGCTTAAAACTCGTCCCAGTGACAAAAATGAATCTAGATTTAGGCGAAGGATTACTGCGCAGAGCCGTCGACAATTTTTACGGTGTCGACTCAGCTTCAATGAGTGAAGAAGAAATTGCATCTATGGGCAGTGCTATGTTAAAAGATGAAGATCTATGCATTCGATGCGGATTATGTGCCGAAAAGTGCCCAACCCAAGCGGTGACGATGGATGCAATGAATTACTCGTTCCGCTGGATAGGATAGTACCCTATGTTTTGGTGTTTATTGAGCTCTTTTGTCCTGGGTTTAGCCGGACTGCTCTTATACATCTATTACCTATCCAAGGGGCAATTTGATGACCCCGAAGATGTGAAATACGAAATGTTTCGCAATGAAATCGACAAAGAGAAGTAATTGTTCACCACAGAGGCACAGAGATCACTGAGATTGAGTGAGAGTAAAAAGAGATTGAGATTAACCCATATCATTTTCTCAGATCTCTCATACTCTCTCAGTGATCTCAATGTCTCTGTGGTAAATACTTAAAAAAAAGATAAAATTATGCCTAAATACCGCAACTCTCTTAATCTTGGTCCAGGTGATAATGACCCAATGATTTCACGCCGCTCATTCCTCGCTCTCATGGGTGTCGGGGTCTGTCTCCTCGGCGCCGGCGCCCTTACAGGAGCTTCTCTCCTTGGTTTTCTCTACCCCAATGCAATGAAAATCCCTCCGAGTATATTCTCACTAGGACGCCCAGAAGAAATTCTCTCTCGAGAAGGCAAAATTTTTAACCCCAAACAAAAAGTTTTCATCGAGACAAAAGAGGGCAAAGTACGAGTCCAAACAGCCGTATGCACTCACCTAGGATGTACCGTCAATATGGTAGATACGGGATATTCTTGCCCATGCCACGGGTCTACCTATGACCAATATGGAAGAAATACCGGAGGACCAGCTCCCTTACCCCTCGTCTATTTTCAGGTATTTAAAGGAGGCTCCGGAGATATTATGGTCGACAAATCAAAAACAATGTTAGATTGGAATGCTGCATGGTATGCCCCTTCTGCATAAATAAGGAATGATTATAATGGCAATGTTTCAAGGTAAACCAAGAGAATCATGGGGAGAGTACTTAGCAAATCTCCCTGCTTTTTTTATCAGATCTATTTTCAGACACAATTATCCCAATAACGATGTCGACAGATCGGAAGTTGTCTTTAAGAATTTTTTTCTCCATTTTCACCCTGTCAAATGCCATAAACACTCTCTTGACCCTTTCTATACTCTCGGTTTAGGCGCTATTACAACAAGCCTATTTCTCCTTCTCGCATTTACCGGCGTCATCCTGATGTTCTATTACATTCCTACCGAAGATCGCGCCTACGAAATTATGAAAGACTGGCAAAACACAACTCCCTTTGCCATGATGTACCGCAATATGCACAGGTGGAGCGCCCACATGATGGTCCTCTTCGTCTTCTTGCATATGTCCCGAGTCTTTTATACTGGTTCGTATAAAGGGACACGCCGATTTAACTGGGTAATAGGAACGATCTTGATGGTGCTCACACTGGTTTTATCCTTCACTGGTTATCTGCTTCCCTGGGATCAGCTAGCCTTTTGGGCGATCACTGTAGGAAGTAATATTGCCGGATATGTACCCAACCTTCCTGGCTTTGAATACAATGTCAATAGGGTGATGCTCCTCGCTTCAACAAATGTCGGACAAGATGCTCTCATCCGCTTTTACGTCCTTCATGTGGCATTCCTTCCACTAGTCACAGGGACATTAATTGGTGTCCATTTCTGGCGTATTCGTAAAGATGGAGGACTGTCGCGTCCCCCTGATCGCATCCGTCCCGATCCACTACGCGTTGTGCAGAGATCTGACACCAAAGAGTCGTTTGCCCCAGGAGTTAAACGCACCTATGGCTTGATGGAACTCGTAAGAGGGACATGCCCAACTGTCGATAAAGGTCCCTATAATTTCGTGTTTACTTGGCCCCATCTGCTACGTGCTGAGATGGTAGCCTTTTTACTGACGTTAGTATTGATTCTATCACTGTCGTTAATCGATGCTCCGTTGGAAGAACCGGCCAACCCCAGCAAACCAACCAATCCCTCTAAAGCTCCGTGGTATTTTCTTGGACTTCAAGAAATGGTGGCTTACAACGCCTTCTGGGGCGGTGTGGCCATTCCAATGTTAATGGTGTTGGGATTAATGTCGATCCCTTACCTCGATCGCAATCCGCACGGCGAAGGTTATTGGTTCCATAGAAGCCGTTATATCGCCATCTTTTTCTATACGCTCTTTATGACGTGGCAAGGAATTTTGATTATTATTGGAACTTATTTCCGAGGGGCCAACTGGGGTTGGATGTGGCCATGGACAGAAAATTTCGCAAGACATTAATGGTGGGATATCATGCGCGGTGATCGCTTTCAAATAGCACTTATTGTACTTGGAATAGCTGTAGTATGCTTGCTAAGCTATTTCTTTTACAAAGAACTTTTCCCTGAATACCGCATTTATCAAAATGATTACATCGCCTTGGAAAAATTCCGCTCCACGTATACTCATGAACCCCCACCCGCATTCTCTCCCGGTGTTAAGCAAATCGTTTTTGAAAGAGAAGATAAAGGACCTGCTTCAATCGATCGATGCATCTCTTGCCATGTTGCCACCCAACTGCCTCATTTTTCTCCGACAAAAATTGCTCACGATGCTAATGGCAATATCAAACGCAATGCCGATGGAACTCCCGTTCAAGAACCTAATGAAAATTATGTGTGGATGAAACTCGAAGAAAAAATCATCGCTCTCACCGACCCTAAAGTCAATGAACAACTCAAAGAGCAAAAAGAGTGGGGAGAGCTCAAAACTCGCCACGATGAAGCAGAAAATCTAAAAGCTTTAAAAGTGGCCAACGTCGATGATCAAATCTACGACGTCACTAAAGTCTTAAGAATGCACCCTCTCATCGGTAAAGAAACTCGCCCATTCGAATTCCATCCCATCGATGACTACGGATGCACCATGTGCCACAGCGGCAACGGCAGGGGATTAACGACAGAAAAGGCTCATGGTCCGGTCTATGACGGTCAATATGAAATCGAACACGCAGGCCCAACACCTCAATTCCTGGAAAAAGACTTCAATAACGACCCTGACTTTGCCAGGGTCTTTAATCACAAACCGAGCGATTCATTGCTGTTCCAAACGACCCCTATCTTAGTGGGTAACTTGATCCAATCAAGCTGTGTCCAATGTCATGCTCAAAATGGGATCACAGGACTCAAAAAGAGCGAAGAGAAATTGACCAACGATTCTCAAGTCAATAGCTTGACGACAAACTACCAGAGAGGCGAAGAGCTTTTCATCTCTCAAGCGTGCTACGCATGCCACCGAATCGCAGGTGTCGCTCGTGGCGGAATCGGTCCGGAACTCACACGAGAGGGAGATACCTACCCCTGGTTCTTAAAAGAATCGATCGTATGGCCTCAAGCTGACCTAAAGACATCGACAATGCCAAATTTCATGCTCGATCACGTCGAACTAGAAGATCTGATGACCTACCTTCTTGCTCAAAAAGGACAGTCTAAAGCTGTCTCCCCAATCGCATATAAGCTCAATATCCAAGAGTGGGAAGCTGGACGTAAAGCCTCTTGGGAAAAACCGATTCCTCCTTCCGATATCCACAATATTGATTATGGCATGACTGTATTCGCCACAGAAGGATGTGCCTCCTGCCACCGTTTAGAAGGATTCGAATCTTCGGTTGGTTATCGTATTGAAAGAGAGGCAAAACCGACATTCGAAGCAATAGCACAAGAACGGGCATGGTTCAGAAATATGTTTCCTGAAGATCTCCGTGGCTCAACAATTGTTAAGATCTTAGAAGAAAATAGCAAAGAAATAGACCTTCGTATCGTCGATAAGGCGCGTCAAGAGGGATTATTAGATAAAATAGATGCAGAATACCCCGGCCTCATAGAGTCTTTTTATTCCAACTTCCGCTATGCAACCCGTGCAAAAAATAAGTTGTACCAACTGGAAATGGACAACGCCATCACACCGAAACAAAAAGAGACGATCACAAAAGAAGAGGCTATATGGAAAGAACGGGTCCATCGTATCCTCCTAGCTTATATCCAAGAATATGGCTTGGGACGTCTCATCGGCCCACGTCTTAACTGGTCCGGCGTCTACCGAAGCGATCAATGGCTCATGGAGCACTTCCGCAACCCAGCAGGACATGTTCCCCGATCCATTATGCCAATCTTCCCATTCGATGATACTAAATTCTATGCCCTGACATATATGCTAGATGTCGTCGGCAAACGCAACCGAGATGCCGTACATGCTCTTTGGCAACATGAAGGATTTAACCCTGCATTGGCATATGAAATGCACTGTGCACAATGCCACGGAGACCATTTACAAGGAAACGGTCCTGTTGCCACATGGATCTACCCAATCCCAAAAAATTTGCGCAATACCGAATTCATGCGCAATTTGACAAAAGACAAAGCAATCGACTCAATCATCCATGGAATAAAAGGAACTCCTATGGCTCCCTGGGGTGAGGCACCCAAAGACAAAGAAAACTACGATGGAATCCCTGTTTTGTCGCACGAAGAAGCAACAAAACTAGTCAACTGGCTCTATAAAACACTCCCTGGAGCTTCAGTTGAAAACCTACCTAAATATCAATATTCGGCAGCTCAAGTGGTCAATGAACTGCACCAGGAAGGTGGCTCGCTCGGAATCAATCAAACCAAAGAAACTATAGATGATGTATTTAGAGTTGTTCCTAACCCAGTAAAAGGAGAGCGAGCAGACCTTTATTACATCAAAAAAGAGTACTACACCCCAGAAAACATCGAACAAGGACAACGATTCTTTGCGCTCAACTGCGCCTATTGCCATGGAACAGATGCCGATGGTTCAGGACTCCGTGCAAGTATTATGTCAGATGCCAAACCGCGCATGCTCACCAACCTCGATTGGTTAAAAACTGCCGATGACCTCAAATTGCTCCGCTCAATTAAATATGGAGTCCTAGGCACTTCGATGACTCCATGGGGAGATTTTACCAACTCACTGCAGCGCTTGCAGTTGGTGATGTATATCCGCTCCCTTAGCTTTGATAAAGAAAGACGAGATCAACTCACAGAAGCTCTCTACCAAGTATTTAATGAAAAAAATCTGCAGATAGAAAAATCCCGCATTGTCGGATATGCCAGCTTAAATGCCGCACAAAAGGAATATGATCAAATTGAAAAAGAACGAACGAATCCTTCCATCTCCGATGAAGAGGCATTGGCCCTCTTTGCAAAACAGCTGAAACTCAAACGTCAACTCGATGAACTGAAAAAAGAAGACCAGCTTTTATTAAGTAAATACGACGCCGTCGACCAAGAACAAACCCTCTACGCAAGTGCCGGCAATGCACTGCTTTCAGCTGGCGTTGATGACCATATTTGGGAGTTATTTTTAAAGATCATTCAAGTAAGCGATCAAAAAGAACAAGTCAAAAAAATGGTCGACGAAATCAATGGACTCCTAGAGCAAAATATCAAATCACAAGAACAGGAAAGAATCGCAACACAAGGGAGACTGCCCTCTCCAGTACGTGATCACGAACTTCATGCAATAGACCTCAAAATTGCAAGCAATAAAAGACTGCAAACACTGCTCTCAAACTTGGGAGCTAAGGGGTAAATTTTAAACCATTCGATCAATTCTGCTTTCTGCATGTGAAGGCGATAATACTCCATATAGTCATAAGCTTGTTTATCCAGCTTGATTTCTAACCGCATTTTCTATATAATCATCTCTATATCAATAATTTGCATTAACACTTTAGAGCGCACCTAAAATCATAGCCCTTTCAATCGCCGCGCTCTTAATCGCTAGGTTGACAATAAAATATTTTAACTTATATAATAGCTAACAAATCGCCAGAACAAGGAGATAAAATTATGAGTACTAATTCAAACCCTGTCAGAGGGGGAGCAGGACTTCCTCCTTCAAAACCATCGGATAACTCAGCACAATCACATAATCTTTCAAGTATGCCCGATGAGCTTACAAGTAAAATAGTTGGGTGGCTTGCCCCAAAAGAAGCAGCCCTGCTAACGGTCAATCGACAATTTAACGCTCAAACCCCGAATGACTTCTACAGTGAACGTAGTTTATCTAATAAGTTGTTTATTGAATTTCTAGTCACAAATTTAACTATTTTGAATCCAGTCAAATTCAGGCAAGAGATCGATCAACTCAAACAAATTTCGGCAACTATGGATATTGGGGCTGGTTTAGACGGTCCAGCTGCAGCCAGCGCACATCCTCACTCTTCAAGCAGCCCTACTGCCACAAGCTCTCCGCCTCAACAATCAAATGTTAAATCTATGGTTAACCAACTCGCAAGCAAACAAGCGGAAATGAATTCACTATTAAGTCATCTAAATCTGGACATTGACACATTCTGTTTTTTAGCAGCTGCATTGCAAACGACCAGAACACCAATTGCTTTTGGTCGATTACTTCTGAATTGTATAAATTGTAAAATTGCGTTAATGTCTGAACCCGAACAAATAGCTTTTAAGCAAGAGTTTTTTAAAAAATTAGTATCATTCGATACTGGTGAATTCCTTTCATTGTTCCTTGAGACCACCGTTTTAGAGCCAAATGAGCCCAATCCCTATCTCAAGTTTAATCGATTCTCTCAATTGATTTCGATAGTGGCCAATACATGCGCACGGTTTTTTAGAGAGGATGGAGCAGATAAAGAGCATCAAATCAAAAAAGCTCTCACATCCATGTTAAAAGCTATCGCAGTGAGGAAACGTTTCGATAATGAACAACATTCAGCAATCTGTGATTTTCTTGATATCCTAATAGGAAATGCAGATCTCGATCGAAACCAAATTTTTGATTATATCGTCGTGCCCCTCATTACGAAAGTTCCTGATACCCCAGAAACATATCATCCTCTATCATATCTTATCGCTAGAGCATATCTAAGCCACGGCAACATTGATTTAGCAAGCAGGGCTGCTAGCTTGAGTCCTAGCGACAGAATTAAAAATCAAGTGTTGGAAGCGCTTTGCAGAGACTACCTACATCCTTTAAGAAACCAACCAGACGCTGCGCTCGCACTAGCCGACTACACGACAGATGATCAATCGCGTGCTAAAATATTAGAATTAGTGTGCTGCTACTACCACGACCAACGAGACACCGATACAGCCTTCAATATTGCTAAGTTAATTCCCAGAAGTCAATCAATCTGCAGAGATCAAAACCTGGATGCTATATGCGATTGCTATTTATATTATGGAAGACCTGATCTAGCCACGGAAGCCGCACTTGAAATTCCCGTGACATCAGAATACTCCTCATTGGGCAAAGTATGTAAATATTATGCAAATAGAGGAGCGGTTTCACGATCAATAGCAACGGCTCTCTTACCTGCTGAAGATCAGGATAAATTGATAGTGTTACGAGAGATCGTCCAATTCTATGCTGTAAATAATAACTACACCAAAGAACAAATTCTTGATCTTATTTCCGAAGAAGCAACTAAGCAGGGATTCGCAAGACTAATGAGGGATATATAATCCAATATATGTAATATTTATACCACCATGTATAAACAGGGAAACCCAAAGCAAAAGGGAAAACAACCTTCGGCTATCCGTTGCTGCGGTAGCCGAAGATGCCAAAGGTTGTCCCTTCTTTGTGCCTTCGTGTCTTTGTGTTTAATTTTATAGTGACAACTGGTTAATAATTAAACACAAAGACACGAAGGCTCAAAGAGAAGGCAGTCATCATAGAATTATCTCTTATGAGGTACTCATTTGCGTGATGAACCATTTATTATTCCGTTATTCCGTTTTGTTCCGTTATTTTCCGTTATTTTCCGTTATTTTATGTTATATTTCGATAAGGTTGCCCCTCTTTGCGCCTTTGCGTCTTTGCGTTAAAAAATTGATGCGGGATGCTTTACCCAGTTCTTTTCAGGCTCGGTCTCGGTCTCGGGCTCGGGCATGGTCTCAGAATATTTCGCTAATTCTTTTTTTGTTGATAAATACGGAGGTAAAATATAGTGTATCTAATATACCAAGCGTGATTCAAAAAAATGAGATAGATGTATGGAAAATGTGAAAGTTGTTTACGAAGATCGACCAGTCAAATTGATGCTTTACCCAAGTATCCTCTTCATGGTATTTGGAATGTTCGTGGGCGTCTACATGGCTTTTAACACCTTCCTATTCCCAGATTATTTCTCCGGTGAATATGTCCATTTCGGAAGGGTTCGTCCAGTGCACGTAGGCTCTGTCACCCTACTGTGGTTGCTCTCCGCCGACGTCGGACTCCTCTATTACTTCGTTCCACGCCTCTGCGGAACTCCACTGTGGAGCCCTAAGCTTGCTTACGTGGCGGTCACTTTATGGTGGTCTTCATTTGCTTTAGGGGTGCTCTCGTATCCATGGGGAACCAATTTCGGCTGGGAGTATGCTGAACTTCCAACTTGGCTAGGAATGATTCCTATTAAATTCATCACGACAATCGCCTGGGCGCTCACGGCTCTCAATATTATGATGACCATTGCAACGAGAAAATACGAAAAGATGTACGTCTCTCTATGGTACGTCATGGGAACGCTTGTCTGGACAACATTTACCTATATCACCGGCAGCTATGGTGTCAACTGGGTACCAGAAGGGATCTCACGTGTCAATGTCAGCTTCTTTTACATCCATAACCTCGTCGGATTGATCTTTACCCCCATGGGACTTGCTTCAGCCTATTATTTTCTCCCTAAGCTCGCCAACACCCCAATCTACAGCCATCGTCTTTCGATGATCGGATTCTGGGCCATCGCCTTCGTTTACGCCTGGATTGGCGCCCACCACATCATGCACGGGCCAATGTCCCAATGGCTACAGACAACGGCTGTCGTCTTCTCAATTTGGTTGTTTATCCCCGTATGGACCGTTGTTTACAATCTCTTCGCCACCCTCAAAGGACACTGGGCAGAATACATACAAAGCGCTCCGATTCGTTTTTTGATGATGGGTAATATTTTCTACCTCATCACATGCATCCAAGGACCCTTAATGGCACTGCGTAATATCAACGAAATCACATCGAAGACAGACTGGGTGATCGGCCATTCCCACATTTCCCTCTATGGAGCATTTACCTTTTTTGCCATTGCCGGTATCTACCAAGCCATCCCCGTCATTACCAAAAAGCCATTGTGGTCTAATCGATTGGCCGACTGGCATTTCAACCTAAATCTCATTGGCAGCGTCCCTTTCATCCTCGCTCTCTGGCTTGGAGGCTTCTGGCAAGGAGTCCTATGGGCCACATGGGCCAATGGAACGAGCTACGCCGAATTCCACAATAACTTAACACTGCTCTCCTTCTTAGACACAATTGCACAAATGCATTATTTTTGGGTCTTTAGAGCCATTGGAGGGGTAATCATTCTTTTTGCCAACATTCTTTTTGCTATCAATATTTTTAACACAATCGTGTTAAAACCAGTGCCAACAGAAGATAAGCAATTAGAAAAAGTGAAGGTGACGTTATGAGCGAACCAGACAAACACCACAAAGGCTTCTTTCACAATCTAGATCTTTCAGCAGTTTTAACACTACTTGGCATTATCATTTTGTTTTCAACTGCGATCGTCGTCACACTGCTTGCTCCGCGCTATGTCGACCCTACATGGACAGCTCCCAGCAGCGCCTACCAAGTGCAAATGTACGAAGTGGCAGACCCCAATTTTTACATTAGCAGTGCAACAGCGGGAAATCCCACATTGCAGTTTGTCTACCACCTAAAAAATCACTACTCCCTATTGCTTTTTCACGAAAATGAAGCCCTACGCATTGTGGCTCCTCCAGAATTAACTCAATTCATCACTAAGTACGACGAACCCACAATGAAACTGACATCGAACTTAATGCTTCTGCGCAAACCGGAAAAAAATACACACTTCGACGCCATCGCCGCAGCAGATACATTACGAACCGACGCATTAAACAAATGGGAGACTGCACATCCCGACTGGAAAGAAAAAAAATTAGTTAAACCAACAATCGAAATACTTGAACTTTACACTCCCCAAGGAGAAGACGCCTTTGTCGTTGCAACGACAAATGGAACCATCGAAAATTGGATCGATCAAAACTATAAAATCCTCGATTCTTCAGCTCAACAAGACTACCATAAAGACCATGGAGTCATTTACATCTACAATCCCCAAGAATATCGGGTCGCTCATCTACAGTTTAACGATACAGAAGGATGGACGTACGACCACAATGGGGAACCTATTCAAAGCCTACAACACCTCAAAAGCCATCCTCTCGGCTTCCACTCGCGTGCCGAATTGATCGCAGAAGGGGAACATATCTACGCGATTGAAGGATGCTGGTATTGCCACACCGATCAAACACGTACGCTCGTTCAAGATGTCGTCGCAAATGGATCTGACTCCTACCCAGCCCCCCCCTCTTCAGCAAACGAATATATCTACCAAAAAATTACATTTCCAGGCACTAGGAGAATAGGTCCAGACCTCTCGCGAGTTGGGATCAAACGTCCCAGCAGAGACTGGCATCGAGGCCATTTTTGGTCTCCCAAGACCGCCAGTCAAGGATCTATTATGCCTGCATTCCGCCATTTCTTTGATGAAGACCCCAGAGGCACAGCTAAAAATCTAACAGGGATCCCCAACTACAAATTTGAAGCGATTTTTCAATATTTAATGACGAAAGGAACGCGCATCACCCCACCCACACAAGCTTGGTGGCTAGGAAAAGACCCTATTAACACGAAAGCGATCATCGAAGGCAGAGGGAATGTTCCTGAATAAATATGTTCTAGCTTATGCCTTAGCAGCAGAAAGAGATAGCAGTGGCGTCTATGGAGGAATCCTTCACTACGCCCTCGTCTTCGCGTTAGTAGGAAGTGCTTTTTTAGCATTTTTTTATTTTTGGAGTCGCGGACGCCTTGATATGGATGAAGAACCAAAGTTACGTATGATGAGCGATGAGGAGAATAATGATGGAAGATGATGAAATTGAACATTATGGTGATCCAAACATTGCAAGCAAAGACGCTCCTGTTCCTTTGTGGCTAAAAGCCAGCTATGCCGGTTGGATTGTCTTTGGGATCGTTTGGTTCTTTCTATTCTGGAATGGAAGCTTCGGCTGGTTTGACAGAGGATACTGGAAGGAACTTCAAGAGGCCGCAGCAACGACATACCCATTTCAAGTAGACCTCAATGCGCGTGAGCACACTGCTGATGGCAAGTAAATTTTCTGTATAGAAGATCGCCGGCCTCTGAAATTAATGTCCCTGCCCAAGCCCCCAAAGAAGTCGCGACAATCGGAACAAAAATAGTATCGTGATGATCGATATGACACACTAAAGCCCCCACAGTAGCCGCCAAAGAAAGTAAAGGAGGCAATTTAACACCCGTGAGCTGCTCTATAGACCCTAAAGAACAGGAAGAAACAGAATGTCCTTTGTGGCAACTATCCACTTGTGCAAAATAGTTGTAAATCCCAACAGCCACACCAAAAAGAAAAAAAGGAAGAAATAGTTCTAAATTTGTATAGGCAGCAAAAACCCCCAAGGCAACAGCGCTTATTTTTTCTAATACAGTGATAAACGTGCTGAAAATAGAAGAACTATGTGGATGAGAGGCTTCGGTATTGCAACGAGCATGTGCAGGATCTGTGCAAAATTGTCCTGGGATTCCTTTCATTATTAATGTCCTTTTTATCGAAAAAGTGTACAATATACCCCTATTTAGATAAAGGATAATAATAAGATGTGTGATTAAAGGAACAGAAGACGCTATGCATAAGAACAGAAACGCAAAGACGCAAAGGCGCAAAGACGCAAAGAAAGAAATTTCCCCCTCTTTGCGCCTTTGCGCCTTTGCGTCTTTGCGTTTCTGTTCTTATGCACAACGTCATCGTTACCAATTTCTTTTATGCCTGATACTAGCCCTTAAAACAGCATGCATGATATTCACAATCTTACATGCAGGCATCGGTCTCAGTCCCGATGAAGCTCAATACTGGACCTGGAGCCAATTTCTCGATTGGGGATACTACAGTAAACCCCCCGGAATCGCCTGGGAAATATGGTTAGGGACCAAACTGTTAGGAAATACAGAACTAGGCGTCCGTGCCATCCCCCTTCTTTTAGGCAACCTCATCCCCATGTTAGTCTACTTTACTGCTTGGTGCTGCCGCTTACCCTCTCGTACCTGCTTCTGGGCAAGCATCATGATAGCCCTGACTCCAATTGGAATATTCGCCTCCCTTTTAGCAATCACAGATGGAGGAATGGTCTTCTTTTGGACCGCCGCCTGCGCTTGCATTGCCTACCACATAGAACGCAAACAACAACGATGGCTATATTTGTGGGTAGGCCTATGTGTACTCGCAGGGGCTCTTTTCAAATGGCCGATCTACTTTTTGTGGTTACTATTGCCTATCATCTCTCTATTAACCCCACAGGTTCGCTCCTATAAAATATTCTTGGGAATCATCGTCTCATTAGTAGCTCTACTCCCCACAATCTACTGGAATACAATCCATGAGTGGGCAACATTTAGGCATGTAGGAGCAACACTTGCAGGTGGGCATGAGTCAACAAAATCATTGATACAGCCATTAAGTGTTTTGGGCTTCCTCGGAGCGCAAGCAGCGCTCGTCTCTCCAATTTTATTCATACTCCTTTTGATGGCCTTCTGGACCATGTATCGGCAGTGGCATACAATTCCCACTGGAGTGCGTTTTTGTGGATCCATCGCCTTTCTTTCCTTAACAATCGGCACCCTCTGTTCATTTTTCATTAAAATACAAGGCAACTGGGTCATTTTTGCCTATCCAACAGCATTTGTTTTACTCAGTTGGTATGTTTTTGAAGAAGGAAAAGCACGGCAGCGATGGCTCGCTGGAGGATTAGCGCTATCTGTCATCGTCAGTAGCATTTTGTTGACAATTCCCAAAATACAATCGAGTGGCTTTATGGGAAAAGAGATCTCCATTCCCTATCGTATGAACCCATTCCGGCACAACGTAGGATGGGATAACCTTAAAATCGCTTTAGAAAAATCTGGGTATGACTTAAAAACAGATTTTCTTCTTTCCCACACCTACCAAACAACAAGTATTTTGAGCTTTTATGGTCCAGAACAAAAACGGGCTTACTTCATTAATCTAACAGGAAGACGAAAGAATCAATTCTCCTTTTGGCCTGGAATCGAACAAGAACAGCAAGGCAAAAAAGGATTTTTTATCGTCGTGGAAAATATCCCCCAACTCACCCGCAACTTAGACGAAATGATTGAAACCTACAGTAAAGAAATGGCTAGTTATTTTGAAACCGTCCGTTTTGTCGACACTTACCCCCTTTTCTTTGCCTATGACAAAATGGCTAAAGGAGCACTCATCTTCGAATGCACCAACTATAATGGCATGTTGCCACCAAACACCGATCAATATTAGTAGGATATACTGCGGGGGCGGTGAATTGCTGAGAAAACATAGAAAAACTTGACTTCTATGTATTTCTATGTTAATTTCTATGTTAACCACAAATAAGAGGGTTCAAATGCTTGAAGAACTTTTGTCTAAAAGCGAAGGAAAAACTCTGGAATTCAAAGAAAATTCACATTCGCTGCAAAAAATTATTCAGACTATCATCGCCTTTGCCAACACAGCAGGTGGAATATTACTGATTGGCGTTAAAAATGAGACAAAAGAAGTTGTTGGATTATCCAATATTTTGCAAGAAGAAGAAAAAATTGCCAACGCAATTGCTGATTCAGTTTCCCCTTTACTCATCCCAAGCCTCCAATTTTGTTCTTTTCGAGATCGAGATATACTCATTATTACAGTCCCTTATAGTCCAAATCTTTATCATTTAAAGTCAAAAGGAGAATTTGCTGGCACATTCATACGGCTTGGCTCCACTAATCGATTAGCAGATGCTCATATCATAACTGAAATACGACGTCTAAAAGAGCATACTTCCTTTGATCAACTGCCTGATTGTAAATACTCCCTTAGTGACTTTGATTTTGAGTTAGCTAAAAAATACTTCATCGATACCGGAAAAGTATTTACAGAGACTAAGGCAAAATCTTTAGAACTTCTCACGACACATCAATCAGAAACATATCCAACAAAAGGAGGTTTATTGCTTTTTGGAAAAGATAGAGATAGGCTTTTTCCAGATCCAATTGCTAGGATGATTCGCTTTGAAGGGATTTCTAAAAATTCGGCTATTGATGAACTAGAAAACAGAAGTCCATTGCCACAAGCGCTGGAGGAAATTTTAGCCTTTATTCGCAGACATACTTCTGTTAGCGCATCTATCAGGGATACAAAACGAGAAGAAATTCCTCAATATTCGCCGATAATTCTTCGTGAAGCAACAATGAATGCATTAGTTCATGCAGATTATGCCAACCATCGTTCTCCTATTCAAATTGCAATATTTGATGATCGATTAGAAATCACAAATCCAGGAGCTCTACCTTTTGGCTTAAGCCTTGACACGGCCATTTCAGGAGTTTCTCAACTTCGAAATAAAGTATTGGGGAGAACATTTCGAGAACTTAAGCTCACCGAACATTGGGGATCAGGTCTAAAAAGAATGGTAGAAGCTTGTGAACAACAAAATATTCCTTTACCTAAATTTGAAGAATTGGATAACTTTTTTCGAGTCACACTTTATCCAAAATTAACAAAAAGTATTCCTACAGCCTCATGGCAAAAACCAATTTTTGATTACTTCAAAAAACATGATAGGATCAACGCAAAAATTGCCCAAGAAATTTGGCAAGTCACTCGTCGTACAACCACCACTAGACTTAAAGAAATGTGTAATCAAGGATTGATCGTAGACATATCAACAAACCCAAAAGACCCTCAAAAAATATTTATTTTTAGCAAAAAGAGTTAATTAGTCAAAAAAATTGAGATAACAAAAAACTATAGAATTTTAATTGCGTTTAGTATAAAATTTCGGAATTATATTAAAATCATGGAGAAATAAAATGATTAGCCTATTAGACAAGTACCATTCTACGGAATCGGCCAATGAAAAATATCAACTGATTAGAGAAACTTTTGGCGGACTCAGTTTTAGTCTAAAACCTCATAAAATGCCCTTCGCTATCAAAAACTTAATAGAGATTCAATTACAGGCAGAAAGTCATCCTATTACCGGAAGGATTGGTGCGGCTATGGATATTCTCTGCGGAATTTTCGATGCTATCTCGAAAACAATCACAATACTTATGCTATCGATACTCTTACCCCTTAATGTGGTGGCGACCAAACCAATGGCTTTAATTGGGCCATGGATGCCAGAATGGGTTTACAAGGATGAACAAACTTACATTGCAAAATATCAAGAGGTTTATCAAATCTATAAAGACACATGGGTTGATCTTGGAGTATCACTGGCAACACCATTCCTTGGTCTTGCCAAAACTGTTAATCCAAACTTTTTTAGCGATCTCACGAATCAAATTACAGACATCTACCTAGCGCGTGCCGACAGAGACAATGCAATATATGAAAACAACATTCTCGAATTAATAAAACCACAATTTGATAGTTTGTTATCCCCTAATCCTCTTTGGAAGTACGCAACACCTACATCACTTTTGCTGCAAATACCTATGGTAGAGACAGTCACATTTGATCCTATAAAGAAAAACATGAGTATTTTATGGAAAGAAGAGGCTCGCCCATTCCTTGAATCCGCTCGTGAACGCTTGCACAGCTTAGGAGTAGAAAACCTCATCGCCTCTGCATAAAAACGTGAATTTGAGTTAATTATCCAAAACTCGCAGTATTAATCGCAGGAGAAACCAAATGATTAGCCTATTAGACAAATATCATTCTACCGAATCGGCCAATGAAAAATATCAACTGATCAGAGAGACCTACACTGACTTTGGTTATCACGAGATGCCTCCCTCATGCCTTGGAATCGCATTGACAACCACCTTCCTTTCTCTTGCCAAAATCGTTAATCCAAACTTTTTTAGCGATCTCACCGATCAAATTACAGACATCTACTTAGCACGTGCCGACAGAGATAATAAATCATTTGAAAACGGACTATTTGAAGACTTAAAAGCTAAGTTGCCACCAGGTCCGCCCCCAACAGATTTAATATCTGCGCTAATGCGAGCACCCGGGATGGAAACAATCACTCTAGACCCCACAAAGAGGAGTTTAAAGATGGTAATGAAAGACGCGAAAACCGGCTCATCAACAACCTACGATGTAAATACCTTTCCCTTCCCTACATAAACTATTATTTTTAGGTCCATTGTTAAAAAAATAAAATTATCAAAATGATTAATTTATTAGATAAATATCGCTCTACCGAATTACCAGAAGACAAATATAAACTCATTGAAGACATTTTTTGTGGATTCGGTTCTCATGATATGCCTTTTGCATTCAAGATGTTAGTTCAAGTCCAATTATCAGCTGAAAGCCATCCCATTACCGGTAGAGTTAAAGCTCTTATCGCAGGTGCTTTAGGGGTTCTTACAGCTATTTCACAAATGGTTGTAGTCATTATGTTATCGGTGTTTATAGTTTTTAAAGCAGCGATGACGAAGCCAATGACCATCATCGGTCCCTGGATGCCAAAAACTGCTTATGTAGATGAACAGACTTATATTACAAACACCAAAAATATGTACGAACTCTTCAAGAATGATTGCATCGACCTTGGAGTAAAGTTGGCAACACCCCTCCTTGGCCTTGCCAAAACAGTTAATCCAAATTTTTTTAGCGACCTCACCAATCAAATTACATACATATACTTAGCGCGTACCGACGGAAATAACAACGTATTTGAAAATAAACCACTCGAAATAATAGAACCTACTGTAGACGAATCATGTTCAAATGCCCCACCATCACCAGATTTAACATTCTTATTAATGCAAGCGCCTAAAACAGAAGAGGTGACCCTAGACCCTATAAAAATAACTCCGACTATTCCGCAAAAAGAAGAGGAACCCGCCCCCCTAATCCCTTTTGTACAAGCTCCCTCTCGAAAGGATGATGCTTCTTCAATATCTTTAACACTTTTAAAGTATGAAGAAATGTGGAGAGTATTAAAAAATTGGCCTCAGTATAAATACCTAACTAGACCAGTTTATAAATTCGTTGCTTCTCGTTCTAACACTGTCATTGGCACTGCAGCGAGCTTTCTTGCCGCAGATCTAATTGTACATCAATTATTGCCAAAAATAGCTAAATGTATTTTCAATACCGCTATGGAGAAAGATTTGCCCTGTAATTTTTCTTGGGATCCTGGTTGCTCTTTAATTTGGCTTTATGCCAGCTTACCAGTTATGTATGCTAAATATAAGAGAGAATTTACTCAAAACGTCGCAAAGCAGGGGAGCACATACGCTCAAGTGTAAAAGTGGAGTTATCAAAATTAGAAATACGAACTGCAAAACAGAGACAAGAATGGAAAGAGAGGGATTCGAACCCTCGATACCCTTACGGGTATGCGTCCTTAGCAGGGACGTGCTTTCGGCCACTCAGCCATCTTTCCTTAGTTCATTCATTCAACTGGAATGGGAATCATACTCGTTGATCAATATTTCTTGCAACAACTAATTGGAAAATCCTTTAAGGATAAGTACAATTAAAGATGTAATTTAGATAATCCCTACCTTAATGCTACGCGAAGCGTTTGGAGTGCGAAAGTCCTCTTTCGCTTTGTTCTTCAGGATAAAGCGAAAGAGGACTTTCGCACTCCAAACGCTTCGCGTAGTAATGGAACTGCTTCTAAATCGACCCTTTTATATATCCTGCCGGCGAAGCCGATCCTGCTTATCCTGTTCTCATTTATTTCTATTATTCGGGCACGGGCTCGCACGCGGGCTCGGGCTCGAAAAGAATTCATAGGAACCGAACGGAGTCCTTAGGAATATAACCCAAATCACCGTCGCTGGTCGAGACTTTCACCCATGAGCTTTTTTTCTCAATGTCAATAAGGTTAACAGTTGTTCCTGGGGGGATAGGGACGCCACTCACCTTTGCTGATTCCTTAGAGTCGCTACGACGCATCTCCACAGCATGGATGATCACCCCTTGAATGGGTGTCATATAATGTGCCCGTGCCAAACCCAACAAAAGGATTACCGAAATAAACACAAAGATAGTTTTCGTTTGTTTTAATAACGGATGTGGCATCCACAGATAGCAAGAAGCAGCTATCAAAGCAATTATTCCAGATAAAGCAAACAATTGGAGTTCTTCAGGAACAGAGAAACGAACCATTGGAGTGAATGTTTTTTGCCAAAAAGTCGGTTGAGAAGCTTCTTCCTTCAACTGAAGAATTTCGTTGACCTGCTCAATGCTCTCCTGGACCATTTCTGATCGTGGCATCAACTGTTGCGCCCGCTTATAATAAAAAAGAGCTAACGGATATTCTCCCAACTGAAAATAGGTGTTGCCGATATTAAAGTAGAGTTTACCATCACCAAACTTGGGAGAATATTCCTGTTCCGCTGATAAATAAAGGGTCAAAGCATGATTAAAAGCTGCTTTCTTCTCAGCGACCGTTGTTGCCTTTTCTCCCTCAAAATAAAAATTATTAGCTTCCTCAAGTTCATAGTGGGAACTTTTAAAGACAACGACCATCAATGCAACCAACAGCCCCATACAAATCAGATAGATGATAAATTTCAAAGTACCTCCCTGACACGACGATTAATATCCGTATTATCAATCTCTTTATACTTTGAAAATTGTTTTTCATCCAGCTTTTCAAATAAAATAGAGATTTGATCTGCCATGTCACTTCGTTCATTAAGCAACATCGTCAACCCCCTCCTAAGCTCTGAAAAATAAAGAGGGGAGTCAGGAGGATAGCTCAGAGCTTTTTCCAATACTTTCTTACTTGTCGGCATATTTCGTTTTCGCTGCAGCTCCCTAAAGTAGGCCCTCATTTGCACCTGGTAAAATAAACACCCAATTCCCATTGGAATCAAACCGAGCACCCACCATGAACCAAGGAAAAGAGAGGAGGCATCTCCTGGTGTTAAATGAAAAATTGCATTAACAGGCGATGGTGCCGAGGAAGATGTGGGGACCTCTGTTCGTTTGACAGGGGCAGGAGCAACCCCCTCAGCAGCAAGTACAGTAATTGGAATTGGTTGACTACGCAATACATGATACGTCAATGTCATGGGATTGAAAAAAGAAAATTCGATAGCAGGGATCTCTTTAATCGTTGCGTTAAGCGCACTCAAACGGACCGTTGCTGTCTTTGTGTGGTCGTTGACAACTTCAACAGGCGGAAGATCACTGACGCGGAAAAAACCAGTAAATCCCGGTTGACAGCAGACATCTGGCAATGGCACTTTTTTAATCGCGCTATCTCCGGTAATCGTCAAAATGAGAGCCAGCTCATCACCCACATGAAGGGTGCTATTTCCTTGTAATGCAGCCTTAAATGAAAACTCTTTACCCATAGCCCCATTAAAAGAAGCCGGTTTGTTTTGGCTAGGAAAAGGAAGAACCGTAATCGTAATTCCAGGGGACTCTGAAGAGAGTTTTTTGTCGATTTTGACTCTCTTGCCATTTTCATCTTTCTGATAGGCATATCCCTCGATCAATGAAGGAGGAAAAGAAAAAGAACCTGAAACAGCCGCTTCAACCTCTTGTGAAATGGCGGTGATATTCACTCCATTTTCTGATGAATCGTTAAATTCCTTTTCCCCAACTTTAATCAGCCCCTGAGGGTCAAGTAAGGGCAGTTTTTCAGTGACTAACTCTATATCACCGCTATAGTAATACCTATAAACCAATTTTGTCTTTTGTCCCGGATAAAGCGATGAAGGTCCCTCAACAGCCGATTTCAATACCAACGTAGGCTCTGCATACAAAAAGGAAAACGATGAGAGTAACACAAATAGAAAGATTACCACGGCTTCTCCTTACCTAAACTCGTTGAAGGACTGATGAGAATAGGTTTGCTTTTATCATCATCTTCCATCTCTTGAAGTGTTTTGAGAAGAGTGTTAAACGACTGTTCCTCTTTTTTTTGCTCTGGATTTGTCTTTTTTGCATGAAGTTTTGCCAAAGCTTCTTTCCATTTGCGTAAAGCCTCTATTTGAAATGAGGCAGCACCAAGGTAGTCTTGAGAATCTAACATTTTTTGCGCTTGTGTTGCTGCTTGTTGTCCCGAAGAAAACAGAGGGATAATCTCTTCCCAAGGAGGCGAAAATGAGAGCTTTCCTGCGTCATTATTAAAATCGCTTTTCTGTTGCACAAGAGCCTGTTGAAGAAATTGATCCGCTATCTGTGAAGTTTCTTTTTGTATCTCAGAAGAAAATGTTAAAGGCCGATCCTTATCGGCTCTTTGCTGCTCGAGCCTATTGAGCTGAAGGGCCAAAGCCTCCTTATCAATGACGTCGTTCAAAATCGATTCTATGTCGCGTTGTTTTCCTTCTGGTTTGTCAATAGCATTAAGAGCCATTTCTAAAAGCATGCGTGCTTCAATAGAATCAGAGCTTATCTTCAGCTTCTTTGCTTTTTGCAAATAGGTGAGCCCTCGATCATCGTGAAGTTTTTGATGCATTTGCTCTAAGTTTGCCAACGTAGCCTCTGTAAGAGGTTCTTCTGTAAGAGCCACCATATAAGCTGTCGGCAAATCTAAAGATTGAAGCGGATGGTGCTCCACAAAGGCAGCTTTTAACTGGTTGACAGCATCAAAAAGGGACGTGATTTCTGCTGCTGGCGTACATGTTTTCGCCCCTTCAGCGAACTCTAGATGACAATTTGTCACAGAGGCAAAGGAGATCGCATCAAATGTCGATTTTATCCGTTTTGCTGTCGATTCTTCCTTGGAGATCATCAACATAGCCAAAGCTGTATTGACGGCAAGACGCTGCTGTAGCAAAGGGGAAAGATTTGGGGTCTCAGAAGCTATTTCAAACTCGTGGATCGCCTCATTCCATTTTTCTTCTTTCAGCAATATCGTCCCTAAATTATAGTTGACGGTCGCCTTTTGCCAATCCGATAAATCGGTCTGTAAAAGCTGTTGATACTGGTCGCTAGCCTGCGGATAATCGCCCGCCTCAAAGAAAAGCTGCGCCTGACGTGGCGACGCCGCCCATAAGGATGGAACAATGATACTAAGCATGAGAATTAAAACAGAGACGCTAGGCATTAAAATTGAAACGGGAACTCTAAGCATGAGCACAGAAACGCAAAGGCGCAAAGACGCAAAGGCGCAAAGGAAAGAAAGTGCCTTCGGCCGAAGAGTTGCCCCCCTTTGCGTCTTTGCGTCTTTGCGTCTTTGCGTTTCTGTACTCATGCCTAACGTTATATTCGAACTTTTTTGCATTTTTACACTCATACCCGGCGCCCTCGTTTTTGCGTGTCGGGGATGAGCAAGAATAAAAGCAAGGCGACCAACGCCACCCCCAATGGAACCCAGAAATAGTGATCATAAACACGATCATCGATGCTGCTTAAAGTCCCTCCCTGCTGGTAAAAAACCTTTTTCTGAACAATCTGCTTAGCTACCGCTTCTGCTATCTGAGTCGATGTCAACTCACTAGCCATAAATAGGGAACCATGAGTCATCGATGCGATTTCCTGCAACAAAGGGAGGTTAAGCTTTGAATTGACAGCACGTCCCTCATAAGTCACATTAGGGACGATTCCTCCCTCTTTAGATCCAATTGCAATTACTGCCGTGCTCAAATTTTTAGTCCCCACCAAAGGCTGCACCACCTCTTCAATTTTTTGTTGCGTAGGATCTCCTCCATCTGTCAATAGGACCAACATTTTCGGCACATTGTAGAGAGATAAGGCTTCTTGGTTTACGTTATCAAAGGCCTGAGCAAGATCAGTCCCAACTGTTTCCCCCTCATTAATTTCCATCTGCCTAAGCATGAGCCGAGTGAAAAGATAATCTGTCGTGATAGGGGCCAACTGCATTGTAGCCGATGTGAAAGCAAACAATGCAACATTTTCCCCATTTAAACCACTGATGATTTTGTCGGCTATTTCTTTAGCGACTTCTAAACGCGTAGCTCCGTTCCTCGAATCATTGATGGACATAGAAGCCGAGGCATCAACGAGAAAAATGATTTGATACATGCCGCTAACCTGCGTACTGGTATTTTGGTGAATGTAGTGTTCATTGCCTTTTGGAGAAGCCAAAGCAATGACACCTCCTAACCATACAATGCAGGCAAGGACCACTTTTGACCAGAAAGAGAGAGGACGTCTTTTTTCCATCATAAGATCGCAAATTCTCCCATCGACAAATGAATCCAATTGGGTCTTCCGGTGCCGGTAAAGCAAAAAAAAGGCTCCGACTATAAGCGGAAGAATAGCCAACAGTAAAAATGCGTAGGGACAATCGTACAAAATCATGGAACCCTCCGAATAAAAAGGGTTTCTAAGGCTATGGAGACAAGAAAACATGCTAAAGCAAAAGAAATCAGATAGGGAACAGGGGAAACCCGTTGGTAAAGGTCGGGACGATCCTCTTTTTTCATTGAAAGAACTGGTGGTAATGTACTTTTCTCTAACTTATCAATATCAGCGTAAATTTGCTCTAAGTTTTTGTTGGAATCAACCATATAGAATTTACCTCCTGTCGACTCAGCAGCCCGTTGCATGATATGTTGATAAGGAGCAAATTTCTCTGCGGATAGCAAAGGGTCAATATTGACGATGTAAAGACGGATTCCCTGCTCTTTAGCATAGGCAGCAGCTTCTGGGACATCCATATTGCGCAGACGTTTTCCTTTGTCCAAAGGATTGGGATCCTGAAGGCCATCTGTCAGCAAGATCATCACATTATTTTTGATCACATAGGCAGGCTCCCCCTTGGCGATCAGATCCTCAGCGTAATGTTTTGTTGCAACGATCAGATTGGCTGTTTTAAAGATCGCATAACCAATGGAAGTTCCATCCTGCTCTTTATCTTGCACTTCACGAAAGTTTTTCAGCTGACGCAATAAAGCCTCATGGTCAAGTGTCAACGGAGTCATCACCTGTGCTCCGCGAGCAAAGAAAACCAACCCGATGAGGTCGTTGGGACGTCCAGCCAAACCCAAAGCCTGATCCCCCATAATGAATTGGGTTGATACTTTTTTCACCAAATCGATTTTTGATGTCGTGTACAGCCCTTTAGACGGAGATTCCATGACGACAGTCTCTTTCATCGATCCCGACTGGTCTAAAACGAGATAGACGGCAATTCCTTCACGAGGTGGAGAAGCGCTTCTTTGGAGAGATGCTGTTGATACTGTTGTCTTCTCAATGAAAAAATGGGGATCAGTGAAGGCCACAGCAAAAGAGATTAAAGCTATCCGTAGGAGCAGTGGTTGCAGGGAAGTGATCAATGAGGGCTTTTTATGGGGGATCGTGGTGACATCAGGAAAAAAAATATAAGGATCAGCAAACGAGGCTCGCCAACGTCGCAGAAAAAAAAATCCTACTGCAAATAGCGTAACGAGCAGCAACGCCGTCAAATTGATATCAAAAGAAATCCCGCCCATCATCTCACTCTATACAATTCTTAATTAACGCAGAGAAGCAGGTTTTAAACACAAAGCGAAAGAGTTCCTTCCCCCCTATCGGAAAAATAACAAGGAACAACCATTTCTTCTTTCTCTGTGTTCTCTGTGCCTCTGTGTTTCAAAAGATAGAAACACAGAGGCACAGAGAACACAGAGAAGGATGTTTGATAATCCGAAGATAGCCCCCCTCTTTGCGCCTTTGCGTCTTTGCGTTTAAAACCGGCCCCTCTGGGTTTAAACTCTTGTTAAATTTCCATATAGCGCCCACACTCCCCGAGCTCATCTTCGATTTGCAACAGTCTATTGTATTTAGCAACGCGATCGGTACGAGAGAGCGAACCTGTCTTAATCTGACCAGAATTTACTGCCACGGCGATGTCAGCAATGAAACTGTCCTCAGTTTCTCCAGAGCGATGAGAAATCACAGTTGTATACCTGTTAGTCTGAGCCATTCGAATGGTCTCCAATGTCTCTGTAAGGGTTCCTATCTGGTTGACTTTTACCAAAATAGAATTTGCGACTCCCAGCTCTATCCCTTTCATTAAAAACTTTGGATTAGTGACGAAAATATCATCTCCAACGACCTGAATCAACTTATTAAGCTTGCTAGAAAGAAGTTGCCACCCAGCCCAATCGGCTTCATCAAGTCCATCTTCAATCGAATCTATGGGGTAACGGGCACAGAGATCGGCAAGATAGTCGACTTGCTGCTCCGAAGAGCGCTCGATATATTTTTCATTCCGTTTTTTCTTTTTTTTCTCAATATAACACCCCGTAATTTTATCAAAAAACTCCGATGCGGCGCAATCAAGAGCTAAAGTAACTTGAGATCCTGGTTCATACCCTGCTTCTTTAATTGCCTGTAAAATCACCTCTATTGCTGCTTCATTCGAAGGTAAATTGGGGGCAAATCCTCCTTCATCGCCAACAGATGTCGCAAGCCCTTGGTTTTTAAGAATCCTTTTTAATGTATGGAAAATTTCAGATCCCCAGCGAATAGCCTCCCTAAACGAAGGTGCTCCAATAGGACGGATCATAAATTCTTGGAAATCGAGCGAATTGTCCGCATGAGCTCCTCCATTGATAATATTCATCATCGGACAGGGAAGAATATGAGCGTTGCATCCTCCAATGTAACGATAGAGAGGTTGATTGGCGGCAATAGCTCCCGCTCTGGCTATCGCCAATGAGACCCCTAAAATGGCATTAGCTCCAAAACGCCTTTTATTTTCCGTCCCATCCGCAGCAATCATCATCATATCAAGACGCCGTTGATCTAAAACGTTTTCTCCTATTAACATCTCAGCAATTGGTCCATTGACATGAGAGATTGCTTGTAGCACCCCTTTACCCTGATAACGAGCGGGATCACCATCGCGAAGTTCGACTGCTTCGTTAGCTCCTGTAGAAGCACCGGAAGGAACGGAAGCTTCCACGGTATAATCATTAGTAGAGAGAATCACTTTAAGCGTGGGATTCCCACGGGAATCTAAAATTTCAATGGCTTTAATAGAACAAATGTACGACATAAACACCTACGAGTTAAACAATCGGAATTCTAGCAGAAGTGGAGAAGGTGCTCAAACGAATTCAATTACCGGAAACTCAATTACTTGTTTGCGATAAAATTATTATTAATAATATAATAAACCTTGAACGTGTTGATCATTAAAAATTTAGGTTTTTATGAATTTTATTGCTAGATGTGTAAATAATCAAGAACTTGACATAAATACAGTTATAGGAAAACAACTTGATTTTGATAAAAGATGCAATGAATTCGAAGTTTTGCTTGACGTCACATACCATAGTGAAGATCAAATCACACGACAGATGGTTGATAAGTTTACCAAAGAGATCATAAGTATAATGGAAGATCCTTTATCTTCTCCAGAATGCTTATCTGATCCTGTCTGGAGTCAAATAAGTGAAATCGTAACCCGTCATGGTTCACCCAAGGCTTTTTTTTCTTCTTTAGAAAAAATAAAAGATAAGAAATGGTTTTAAAAATTAATTGTTGAATAAATATTACAATTATTTGTATAATTAAATATATTAAAGCATTGGATAATTTGTTTTTATAATAATTTTACGATCGGAGTTACTATGATTGAAAATAATCAAGATTACAAGCTAATCAAAGGCTATATCGGTCAACTTCATGAAGATATGATCGACAAAAAGGATAAGCGCGCTTTAGAAACGGGTATTAACATGCTCGTATGGGACTGGTTAGAAATCAAAAAAAATTTATCCCCTAATGAATTAAACTCTGCCGATTTTTCGGAAACAGCCGAGAAACTCAGAGATATCGCGGTCGCCAAAAATGACTACTTTAATAATAGCTCAAGAAAATCAAAATTCTGGAAATTGTTTTCTATTGTCTTAAACTTTTTGCATGAAGGAAAATTGAAATCTTGCGCACAGATCGCAATTGAAGCTATCGGAGATCTTCCTCTCCCACAACAAAGCACTGAATTAAGCCGTTTGAATCGACAAGTGACTGACCAACCCTCCCCGCAAAGCCGTTTGAGTCCAGAAGTCGCTAACCCACCTTCCCCAGGACCAATTGCCGCCACTCCAGTAAGCCGTTTTGCTGACCGAAAAATCGTTTGTCCCGATATAGAAGTACCCGTTTCCATTCCCCCTTCTTTTTTTGAAGATAGCAATCCAGTAGAAGAAATCCCTGCTGAACCCGCAAGAGAAAAAACAAAGATAGAATTAAGAAAAGAAGCACGACAAGAATTCCAAGAGACACTAAAACTTCAAAGAGAAGAGCAAGAAAGACAAGAAAAAGAGCTTGAAAAAGCTTTCAGGGCTCAACGAGAAGCAAGGCTTGCTGAACAAATTAACCCGTTAGACATGCCTGAATTAAATCCCGATCAGTGGATCTTCATAGACACGGAAGGAAAACGTTTGGTATGGACCGATACGACTCAACCAGGAAGACGATTCATCCAGACTAACCTGGAATATAACAAAATAGGTTCACAAAGAAGCAAAGAAGAATTTTTCAAGTTTCTTGCCACTCCCCCCGAACCACAAGAAGCACCGGCACCAACAGCGGCGCCCTTACCTCCGATGCACCCTCAAAAGCCAAGTATAAAAACACAAGTTACCGACTTTGCCAAGGAATTATGGGGGAAAATAGGTCGTAAGAATTCTCCTTAGAGAAGGTCCTTTCTAGATAAAAGGACCTTAAGAGGCGATTGCAAAAGTAAAAAGTAAATTTTTTAGATAACAATATTCTACTACGCGAAGCGTTTGGAGTGCGAAAGTCCCCTTTCGCTTTCACATAACAAAGCGAAAGAGGACTTTCGCACTCCAAACGCTTCGCGTAGTAAAGAAGCTCTTGGGCATAGGTGAGAACCTACAAGCGCTTCGCGTAATAACGGGATTGGCTTAAAGGTCTCTTCAATCGCCTCTGTAGGGTCTTTTTTTGCCTTACATGCCCATTCCCATGCCGCCCATACCGCCCATGCCACCCATTCCCATGCCGCCCATGCCGCCGTCCATTGGAGGGTTCTTAGCTTTGGGTTGAGGCTTATCGGTAATCATAGCAGCTGTTGTCAAGAGGAGACCTGAAATAGAAGCAGCATTGATCAAAGCACTTTTGGTTACCAGTACAGGATCGATAACACCCGCTTTTAGCAGATCAGAGAACTCGTCAGTAAGACCATTGTAACCAAAGCTACCCTTACCTTCATAGATCTTCTCTGCAATGAGATTTCCTTGCTTACCGCAGTTATTTGCAATAGCAGTTGCCGGAGCAAAGAGAGCTTGGAGAATAATCGACGCTCCAACGGCCTCATCACCAGTCAATTTAAGCGATTCTAAACTTTTAGCTGCACGGAGAAGAGCCACACCTCCTCCAGCGACAATCCCTTCAACGACGGCTGCGCGCGTTGCATGAAGAGCATCTTCAACCCGGTCTTTTTTCTCTTTCATCTCAACTTCCGTAGCGGCTCCAATACTGATAATCGCCACGCCACCCGCTAATTTAGCAAGGCGTTCTTCGAGTTTTTCTTTATCATAATCTGATGTTGCAGGATTAGCTAGCTCAGCCTTAATTTGCGCTACGCGCTCTTTTACTTGCTGATGGTCACCAGCACCATCAACAATTGTCGTTGTGTCTTTAGATATTTTAACTGTCTTCGCTTTTCCTAACACGTTGAGATCAGCATCCTCTAAAGAGAGTCCTACATCGTCAGTGATCACAGTTGCTCCTGTGATAGCTGCAATATCTTGAAGCATCGCTTTGCGACGATCCCCAAAACCTGGTGTTTTCACTGCGCATACAGGCAAACCAGCTTTCACCTTATTGACAACTAGCGTCGCCAAAGCTTCCCCATCGACGTCGTCAGCGATGATAAGTAATGGACGAGCTCCTTTCTCCATGACCTTCTCTAAAAACGGCACCAATTCTTTGATCGACGAAATTTTCTTATCCGTAATCAAAATCAGAGCACTTGAGAGCTCTGCTGTCATATTTTCCTGATTGGTAATGAAATAGGGAGAAAGATACCCTTTATCGAATTGCATTCCCTCAACAACTTCAAGAGTCGTTTCAATTCCTTTAGCTTCAGCGACAGTGATGATTCCGTCTTTGCCTACCTTGTCCATCGCCTGAGCAATAATCGTACCGATTTCTATGTCGTTATTCGCTGAAATGGTAGCAACCTGCTTGATTTCTTCCGAAGTATTAACAGGAGAAGCCATTGCAGACAGCGCTTTAACAATGGCTTCAACAGCCTTGTCGATCCCTTTTTTCAAACTCATCGGATTGGAACCTGCCATCACATTTTTGACGCCAGCACTAAAAATTTCTTCGGCTAAAACAATCGCTGTTGTCGTTCCATCACCCGCAATATCAGCTGTTTTAGAAGCGACCTCTTTAACGAGCTGAGCCCCCATATTTTCAAATTTGTCTTTAAGCACAACTTCCTTGGCAACGGTCACCCCATCCTTTGTGGATAATGGAGCACCAAAACCTTTATTAATAACGACATTGCGTCCTTTTGGTCCTAAGGTGACTTTTACCGCCTTCGCCAATTTACGGACTCCACTAAGAAGAGATTTAAGCGCTTCTTCGCTGAATTGTAGTAATTTTTCCATTAGAATATGTCCTTGAGATTAATAGATTTAAGATAAGATTCCTAGGATATCATCTTCTGTGAGAATCAGCATATCTTCATCTTCGCTTTTAACTTCTGTTCCTGCATAGGAACCAAATAACACTCTGTCGCCAACCTTAACTTGCATTGGCTCGATTCGCCCTTGATCATCCGCTTTGCCCGGACCAACAGCGACGACAACACCTTCTTTTGGTTTCTCTTGCGCAGAATCAGGAAGAATGATCCCTCCTTTACTCGTGGCTGCTTTTGAACGTCGAACAAGAACTCGATTAGTGAGTGGAGTGATTTTACCCATGATTAAATTCCTTTTTTTTAATGAATTTATAAGTTGAAGGTTTCATTGTAGAAACTGCATCGATTTAAGTCAATAAAGAAGGTACTTCTTTCTTTTCTGCATGAATTGAGAACGCTCACTCATATGCAAAGAACATAATTTCCAGGCAATATGCCTCTCTTCTACTAAAATCCGATATGCCTCTTCGATTCCATTAAGTTTACATAATGTTGCTTTTCGTTTTTTTGCTGCCGCTATTGCTAACTGAAATTTTTCAGGATAGAGGCTTTTGAGAATTCCAATAATTAAGTATTGCGTGGAAACAGGTTTAAATAGCAGGGGATCGGTAACAATGATCTGGACTCCCTCACACTGCTCCTTTGCATATCTTCCATAAACGGGACTAAAATAAATTGGAGAAAACCAAACGCCAGAAAATTTTTGTTCATTAAGTGAAGCAGCAAACTGCTTAGCATTAATCCACGGAGCTCCGACAATCTTAAACGGCATCGTATAACCAATACCGATATTAACAAGTTGCAACTCTCCCAATATTCCCGTCATCGGATAAAAAAAGGGGGTTGTTGCCTCCGGAATGTAAGGACTCGTTGGAATCCACGGAAGTCCAGTTTCTTGAAACGTCATCCGACGCTGCCACCCCTCCATCGCAACCACTTCAAGCTTACAACCAATTTCATATTCTCCATTAAAATAACGCGCCAGCTCACCAATGGTCATCCCATGGCAATAAGGGACGTTGATATAACCAATAAAAGAACGCCACTGAGGATCAAGCATTAACCCATCAACAGTGACTCCATTGATTGGATTAGGACGATCCAACACAACGACAGGAATATTGCGTTTGGCGGCCTCTTCCATCGCATAAAATAACGTAGAAGCATACGTATAGGAGCGAGAACCAATATCTTGTATGTCATAAACGAGGAGGGTGATGTTTTTTAACATTTCCTCCGTTGGACGACGTGTTTCACCATGAAGGCTATAAATGGGAAGGTTATCGGAATCCCTAGCTTCTTTTATCGAGACTTCGGCATATGCCATTCCATTGATTCCATGTTCAGGAGCAAATAAAGCAACTAACGTATAGCCTTTAGATGAGGCATTTTTTTTGATGACATCTATGGAAGATTCCAAAGAACTGCTTACACCAGTTTGATTGGTGACAAGACCAATCTTCTTGCCCTTAAGCAATTCGTTGTATTTTTCTTCCATCAAACAATCAATTCCCACCCTAACTCGAGGAGAGGTTCCTGTTAACAGGGGAATATTTAAAAATAGGCAGAATAGAAAGAGTAAAATGGTATTTAACATGAGTACAACTTACTACAAAAAGCAAAAAAAAACTATCTCAAAAGGACAAAGGACGCAAAGGACCTTAAGAAGCGATTGAAGACCTTTAAGCCTAACCCGTTAGTACGCGAAGCGTTTGGAGTGCGAAAGTCCCCTTTCGCTTTACCTTAAATGACAAAGCGAAAGAGGGCTTTCGCACTCCAAACGCTTCGCGTACTAGAACATCGTTATTTAAAAAAAAATCTTTTCGTTTTTACAATCGCCTCTTTGAATCGTTTGTCTTTTTTGCTATAAAATAAAAAATTTGATACTATCCAAAATAGAGTGTTATCGCGATTCTACGTTTTTGCTGTTGCGAAACTTTTTTTATGGGACTATACTCGCGATTTTCATTCGAAAAATAGGGAGTAAAAATGGCTAATTCAAAATTTCTGACCGATGCTCAACACTATCTAGAGGAAGCTAAAAATCGCTCTTTCTCAGAAGAAGAAAGAAGCCAAAATGCCATTAAACTAGCCGGGTGTATGCTCTGTGAAGCAAAAAGGATTCAGACAGCCAAGGAACGTAGTCTTCAGGGGCAACTAGCACGTATGATGCATGATCCTGTGGGTAAATCCTTTACTACCAGCATGACAGATCAATGTTTTCGCAGTTCATACTCACCTAGAATTGCAGATCAATTGACCTATCTCATCAAAAAATTCGGCGTCCCTCATTTTCTCTCTCCAATAAAAAAAATGGGATTGGTGATATTTAAATGGCTTGGCAAACCATTTGCATTTATTTCTGTTCCATTAGTGCGAATGATGCTCCGAGGAGAAACATCAACTGTCATTTTGCCTGGAGAACCAAGCAAAATGTCAAGTCATATGAAAAAAAGACGCGCAGAAGGAGTACGTATCAATCTCAATCACCTTGGAGAGGCTATCCTTGGAGAAGAAGAATCACTCCACCGCCTTTCTATTTATCTCAATGATTTAGCCAACCCCGAAATCGAATACATCTCAATCAAAATATCTACCATCTACAGTCAAATCAACCTTTTAGGAAAAGAAATGACTTTAGGCATATTGAGCGATCGCTTAAAGCAACTCTATCGCGCAGCTAAGACACATAAATACACAAAAAAAAATGGAGAACAAGTTTCAAAATTCGTCAACCTAGACATGGAAGAATACAGAGACTTAAATCTCACAGTCGAACTGTTCCGCCTAGTCCTCGACGATCCAGAATTTCACGACTGCTCTGCCGGAATCGTTCTACAAAGCTACATACCCGATTCATTTAATATCCAGAAAGAGTTGACTGCATGGGCAATGGCACGTGTTGCCAAAGGAGGGGCTCCAATAAAAATCCGAATCGTAAAAGGGGCTAACTTAGCCATGGAACAGGTTGAAGCTTCAATGAGGGGCTGGGAACAGGCTCCTTATGCAATTAAAAGCGATGTTGATGCAAATTTTAAACGCATGCTCCTCTATGGATGCCAGCCTCAGCATGCTCAAGCTGTTAATTTGGGAATCGCCAGCCACAACCTATTCGATGTCGCCTATACACTCTTACTTCGCGCAGAAAAAAAATTAGAAAAATTCGTCTGCTTTGAAATGCTTGAAGGAATGGCTGATCATATCCGAAGGACTGTTCAACAACTCTCGGGAGATATGCTCCTTTACTGCCCCACAGCAACTCAAGAGGAATTCCAAAACGCAGTAGCCTACCTTGTACGACGTCTAGATGAAAACACTGCGCCAGAAAATTTCCTAAGACATGCTTTCGATATGGTCCCTGGAAGCAAAGATTGGCAATCTCAGGCGGCTCTTTTCTCCAAAGCCTGCAGCAATATCAATGATGTAAGTGACTCCCCACGCCGCAAGCAAAACCGCTTGCTACCTCCAAAAAAAGAAACCAATGCCTCCTTTAAAAATGAGGCCGATACCGACTGGACACTCCCTGCAAACCTTCAATGGGCTGAAAACATCATCATCAACGAAAAATCCCACACCTATCCCGAAACGATCCCTCTAGTTCTTGGCAGTTGTGTGATCTCTGATACCACTCAATATGGAACGGGAGAAGACCCCTCCTACCCTGGGAAAAAGCTCTACAAATATGCATTAGCAGGGGAACCTGAACTCGAAATAGCAATGCAGACAGCTTTAATCGGATTTAAACAGTGGTCAGAAATACCTCTACGCTCCCGTTTATCATTGTTCGATGAAGCAGCCCACCTCATGCGCTTCCACCGAGGAGACCTCATCGGCGCTATGATTGCCGACACAGGAAAAACAATTCCAGAAGGGGATGTCGAAGTTTCAGAAGCGATTGATTTTATCGATTATTACAAACATAATATCCAGGAATGGATAGATACCAAAGGCATTGAATGCAAACCCAAAGGAGTCGTTCTCGTTGCTCCTCCATGGAACTTCCCTTGTTCAATCCCGACAGGTGGTATCATGGCTGCTCTAGCCGCGGGCAATGCAGTCATCTTTAAACCAGCTCCAGAGTCTATACTCGTTGGATGGCGCCTTGTCAACATTCTCTGGCAAGCAGGCATCAGCAAAGAAGCACTTCAATTTTTCTGCTGCCCCGATGAGCCTATAGGAAATAAATTGATCCAAGACAACCGCATCAACGCCGTCATTCTAACAGGAGCTACAAGCACTGCTAAACATCTGCGTAAATTGCGTCCAGCCCTCCACCTACTGGCAGAAACAGGGGGAAAAAACGCCCTCATCGTCACCAGAATGGCAGATCGCGATCTAGCTGTTAAAGATTTAGTGCAATCAGCTTTCGGCCACGCAGGACAAAAATGCAGCGCCTGTAGCTTGGCTATTGTTGAAAAAGAGGTCTACGACGACCCACAATTTCGCAAACAACTACGCGATGCGGCCGCCAGCTTAATGGTAGGATCTCCATGGGACCCCTCCAGCAAAGTCAACCCCCTGGTCCGGGTGCCAAATGCCGACCTTCTACGCGCTCTCACACAACTCGACAAAGGGGAAGAGTGGTTACTCAAACCTCAACCACATCCAACAAACCCCAACCTCTGGTCACCAGGGATTAAATTAGGGGTCAAAATAGGAAGCTTCACCCAACGGACAGAACTTTTTGGACCTGTATTGGGAATCATGTGTGCAAAAGACCTCGAAGAAGCGATTTCAATGGCCAATGCTACCTCCTACGGGCTTACAGCAGGCATTCACACTCTTGATGAAAGAGAGCAAAATATCTGGATCTCAAAAATAATTGCAGGTAACTGCTACATTAACCGGGGAATCACAGGAGCAGTGGTCCTTAGACAACCCTTTGGAGGCTGTAAAGAGAGCTGCATGGGTGGCGGAGCAAAAGCTGGAGGTCCCAATTACCTGCTACAATTGATGGATGTCAAAGACACAGGCCTCCCCAACGAACGGGAACCATTAAGCGATCACGTCGATTCCTTCCACCGATTGGTCGTGCAGCAAGATTGGACAGAAGCCGATCTTGAACGTTGGACGGTAAGCCTTGGTAACTATGCCTTTTACTACAAACACTACTTTTCAAAACGACATGACCCTAGTATGGTCTTAGGGCAACATAATTTCCTCTATTATGTCCCTCAATTTCCACAAGTGATCCGCATCCAAGATCACGATAGTCCAATCGATGCTCTCAGGGCAATAGCTGCTGCTCTAACCTGCTCAGCGCCATTTGAAATCAGCATTTCCAAAAAGAAACGTTCCATCATCCCCAATGGATCGTGGAATGAACAAGAACAAAAAATCAATATCATAGAAGAAAATGATGAAGAGCTAATCAAACGCCTTCATTCGGAATCTATCAAATACATGCGTTTTTTATCGCCACCTAGCGCCAGTGTCGAACAAGCCTTAGCAGACGTTTCCTGCCACACCAATAGAGCCCCCGTTCAATCAAATGGACGTCTAGAGTTGTTGAACAATCTCAGGGAAGTAAGCCTAAGCATCGACTACCATCGCTACGGCTACCTAGGAACAGACTAAATTTTACTACGCGAAGCGTTTGGAGTGCGAAAGTCCTCTTTCGCTTTGGCCTAAATAACAAAGCGAAAGGGGGCTTTCGCACTCCAAACGCTTCGCGTAGTAAAATATCCTTGGTGTCCTTATTACCGAACGGAAATCCATTGTGGCTGAATATTGAGCGAGTCACGACTTTTTTTGATCCGAAGAGGATCGCGTACATTAGCCAAATCGCGTTGTAACTTCTCTTCCATAGACTTTTTTTGCGAAAGGAGAATTTCCCAATTGGCCTCAGTAAAAGCTTCTTTTTTCTCCATAAATGCTGTCAACTGCTCCGAAGAAACCCTAAGTTCTTGTAGCAGTTCTTCAGCAAGATGATTATGAATTTCAATTTGCAAAGAAAGCTTTTCTATGGCATCTTCATTTTTTTTATGATGTTTCTCTAATTCTTGGAATAGCATACTTTACCTCATATGCCCCTCAATTTACAACAAAAGTATTTAAAATGTCTACAGTTTATTTTGTGATAATTCCTCTCTTTAGCGCCTTTATTGGATCTTGCGTAGCTCTTGTTTGTCGAGGACAATTACGCATTCAAATGAAATCTATCATAGATTTTTCACAACACGATGATCATGAAGAAACAGAAGAAAAAATTAAACAGCTAATCGCAGAACGACTAGCTGTTGTCATCGAAACGGTGAAATCCCAAATTCCCTTAGCCAGCACATTCATCAGCCGAGAACGAGAAGAAAAACTCAAGCTTCAGGCATGTGAAGAATTTTATAAAACCATCCCCTCAATCGCAGCATTAACTGGCAAAAGCCCCCTAGTGGTTGAATTAACCGATAAAATATGGCGTTCCATCACCTATTCCCTCATCCTAATGGGAGGCCTCACAGGATTGGCGCTGGGTTTAATCGAAATGTCCATATTATATTTATTAAAGTAAATGGCCAATAGCTGAAAAAGCAAATGTGGCAAAAACAGGTAACTTAGGCACCCTGGTTTCCCATAATTTGTGGAAAATATTAAAAATACTCAACACAATTAATCCCGGGCATAATATCTGCAACACAGGAGAAAGCATGTTAGCAATTCCCATAAAACCGATATTAGCAAGCATGACAGAAAAAACAAGAGTCGCGATAAGAGGCAATAATGCTCCTCCCTTTCCACCCATTAAATCTTCCCGTAAATAGTTAGCAAAAATAGAGACAAGAGGAATCGCTGTTGTCAAACAGGCCATGGCAACGGCAATACAAGCAATCAACGCACCATGAGGCCCAAGTAAGAAAAGAGCAATTGCAGAAAGACGCTCTTCAGGAAGATGAGCCGCATCGAGCAATGGAGTGTAATAGGAGGCAACAAATGTCAAGCCGATGTACATAATGGAAAGTAAAGTAGCTGCAAGAAGACTTGCTTTTAACATTTTTTTAAAGACAGTCTTTCTAGCCTGAGCGTCGTCATTGTCGGCACCTGTAGTAAAATGAGAAAGCACCAGAGGAGCAAAAATAAACGAAGCAATTAAGTCCAAAGTGTTGTACCCAACACCAAGTCCATTATAAAAAGCTTGACCTCCAGTCAAAGACACAACTTGAGGATCTGGATGATTATAAAAGCCAATGACGAGAATCGCACATAAACAGATAAGCAACAACGGAGTGAGCACTAATCCCAAAATATTAATAATTCTCTGCGGACGAATCGTCAATGCCAAAACAAAACAACTCGCCCCAATACTAAAAGCCAAAAGAGAAAGATCTTCTGAAAGATACGGTTTTAACGTCGCATGCGAAAGAGTAAGCAGCCGGGGAATAGATCCCACTGGACCAAGAATCATCTGAACAATAAAAATGAGAAGGAATGCAGGGCCTGTTCCAATCCGTCCAAAAAAAGCACGATAATTTCCTTGAAAAAGCATCATTGCAATCAGTCCAAGGAGAGGAAGGGAAACCCCCGTAATCAATAGTCCCAACATAGCAAAAAAATTCTGATCTCCCGAAGCCCCTCCTAATATTAAGGGCCAAATGAGATCTCCAGCACCAAAAAACATTGAAAACAGTGCCAATCCAGCAACAAGCACGCTGCTCGATTGCTCCGATTTTTCTTGAGACAGTGATTGAGACATTTTTTTAAACCTCCAGGTATAAACACGTTTATTTGGCGTTTTACCCGTTGAAGTCCATCGCGATTATTTCTATTTGAAAGGAAAGTGATTGAGAATCCAAGCGGGTAAATAAGACTTAAAGGACAACTGCCGTGCACGTACGAGCAATTGCCGTCCTAACCGTCGTTGACGTAAACGTTGTCTGCAATTGTGTTGTAGTAGCCGCACGCATGTTATTATCCAATTTTACCCGCTCACTTGAGCGAATGCTTGTTTGGGTTACCCTTTGATGGTAACACATACCCCTATTTTTATACAAGAAATTTAATAGACAGAAATTTAATAGACGATTAATGGGGCGGGTGCAATTAAAAGTCAGTCAATAAAATGCATAGCATGGTCCAAAAAGTATGGTCTAGATGCCCCTTGCCTTAATGCTACGCGAAGCGTTTGGAGTGCGAAAGCCCTCTTTCGCTTTGTTATTTAGGCTTGGTTCAAATGAAGGTTACACATTTTCTCTGCCCCTCTGTATGGCTCTGTGTTTCAAAAAAAAATGAAACAGAGGAACAGAGAACACAGAGAAGGACGGAAAAAAAGTGTTACCCATTTTGGATTGTTTTTGAACTATGTCGTTATTTAAGGTAAAGCGAAAGAGGACTTTCGCACTCCAAACGCTTCGCGTAACAACAAAAAAATGTTGAAATGTATACCGAAACACACTCAAAAGTTGGCATTTGAATGTGTTTCGGTATAGTCTAAATTTCTACTTTCGCGTGTTTTATCAATTGACACTTTTAAACGTCCATTGACGCTCGTCCATTATAAATCTATATTAATCAGAAATGTCACACCATTAAATGACAAATCTCCGTAAGCCCCTATGTTATTCTGATTAAAGTACTGATGGTGCTCACCCATTATGCGAATTCCAAGAGATCGACAGTCACAGAACATCTTTTTCCATTCCACACCAAATGTCAAATCAAAAGCAGCATTCACGTTATTTATACGGCTATGTTGTAGAGAGAGTATATCGATATTTACTGGCGCAGAGGATGATTCGGTATCATGAAAGGAAGCATCAAGTTTTCCAAACATGCAACTACCGCCCAAAGTACCGCATAAACCAAATCCATATCCTAGATAATAACCTAAATTAAACCCAAAGACAGGCCCGATCCCTTTAAATTTCTGATGATCGTCAAGAACAATAGTTTTAACATAAGAAGCTGCAGGTGTGGTGAGATCTTCATAAAAGATCTCTAGATGAGAATACAGTTTCTGATTGATCTGTGCTGCACGCAACCCCAAAAATGGTTGGATAGCAAGCGAACAATAATCGAATTCATATCTAGCAACGACATCAATTTGATCAAATTGAACCTTCCAATGTCCAAAATCAGGAGCATTACTTTTTTGATGGGCATGGCCATGAAAACATGTCCAAAATGCAGCAAGGTCAGCCGCAGTATCCATGCAATTAATACCAGCACCAACGCGATACCCAAGATCCCATCGAAAGGTAGGATCTACATCCAACTCATGAGTAACAACAAAACGGTGTCCATCAGTTGACGACGAAGTAAGGGAAGTCGTCCCAAAATTGTACTCCATGCCATCAATGTAAGGTTGCCAATAAAGAAGGTCCCCTTCCACGAAGAAATACTCATGAGAACGAGTGGCACAGTAACACCCCTCCATTAGATTATCTAGACAACAATCCGCGGCAAATGCCCCACTACCCGCTAACGAGAGCAGTGTCACTGTAATTACATGTTGTAAATATTTCATTCTTAATCCTATTTAATAATGTTAACCCCCGGGCGACGGACCCAGATACTGTATGTATATAGTCACAGGCTCTGCAATAGCAGTTAACGTATAACCTAAGTTGCCTAAGATCCCTGAATTAGAGGGTAACAAATCAATCGTAGAGCTTGCAGGTGCATTATACACAAATGTCGCTGATGTAGTGATCCCAAAGAAACCAGTCACAGTACCAACAAGTGAAAGATCTGGTATAGTTGTGCTCTGCGATCCAGTAATAAAGGGAGCAGCCCCAGGTGGATTCTTCATATATATATATGGTACCGATGTAGCCCCTGCATTAGCATACGATGTTACATTATACGTAATGAGATATTCCCCTGCAGTATTGAATGTAATCGTCGCAGGATCAACACCTGTGTTTACTGTAATATCACTGCCAGAAAAAGCCAGGACACTAACTGTAGTACCAGCATTAGTCAAGAACGAGTTATTTGCCAATGTAGTACCCACTGTTCCAGTATAGCTGTTCGCAATATAAACAAAACTGCTAAGCGCTGCACCAGTCGGACCTGTTGAACCAGTATAACCAGTCGGACCTATAGGACCTGTCGGACCACCAGAAGGACCTGTAGGACCCGTTGATCCCCTCGCACCTGTTGGACCACCAGAAGGACCTGTAGGACCTGTAGATCCTGTCGGGCCTACATAACTCGGCCCTATGTAACCAGTTGCACCACCAATTCCTGTAGGACCTGTAGGACCCGTCGAACCTGTCGGGCCTGTCCACCCAGTTAGACCTGTTGGACCTGTTGGACCTGTCCATCCTGTCGGACCTGTCCATCCTGTCGGACCCGTAGAACCCGTCGGACCTGTAGATCCAGTTGGGCCAGTTGGACCTGTCCATCCTGTCGGACCTGTCATTGCCCCTGTCGGACCTGTTGACCCTGTCGGACCTGTTGGACCTGTTGAACCCGTAGGACCCGTTGGACCCGTCGAACCTGTTGGACCTGTTGAACCTGTCGGACCTGTTGGACCCCGCGATCCCGGAGATCCAAAGAATCCCATAGGACCTGTCAATCCCGTTGGACCTGTTGACCCCGTTGGACCCGTCGATCCCGTTGGACCTGTTGACCCCGTTGGACCACCTGCAGGGCCCGTAGGACCTGTAGGACCTGTAGGACTAATTGGCCCCATAGGACCTAAAGAACCAGTGGGCCCAGTAGCTCCAGCAGGCCCTGTAAAACCAGTAGGACCCGTAGACCCCGTCGGACCTGTTGAACCAGTAAGGCCGGTTGGACCTGTTGAACCCGTTGGGCCAGTCGAACCCGTCGGACCTGTTGGCCCCGTCGAACCGGTCAAACCAGTTGGACCTGTAGGACTACTACCAGTAGGACCCGTCGAACCTGTCGGGCCTGTGGAACCAGTCGGGCCTACATCACCTTTTAACCCTTTTGGACCCGTTGAACCAGTCGGGCCAGTTGAACCTGTTAGACCTGCTGAACCAGTAGGACCTGTTGAACCCGTTGGGCCTGTTGAACCCGTCGGGCCTGTTGAACCGGTCGGGCCTATATCACCTTTCACCCCTCCTGGACCTGTGTGACCAGTAGGACCTGTGGAACCAGTTGGACCCGTTGAACCAGTAGGACCTGTTGAGCCAGTAGGACCCGTTGAACCGGTCGGGCCTGTGGAACCAGTTGGACCCGTCGAACCGGTCAAACCAGTTGGACCTGTAGGACTACTACCAGTAGGACCCGTTGAACCGGTCGGGCCTGTTAAACCAGTTGGGCCTATATCACCTTTTAACCCTTTTGGACCTGTTGAACCCGTCGGGCCAGTTGAACCTGTTGGACCCGTTGAACCAGTCGGACCTGTTGAACCCGTTGGGCCTGCGCTGCCTGTGTAACCGGTCGGGCCTATGTCACCTTTAACCCCTATTGGACCTGTGTGACCAGTGGGACCTGTTGAACCAGTTGGACCTGTTGAACCAGTTGGGCCTGTTGGACCTGTTGAACCAGTTAGACCTGTAGGACTGCTACCAGTAGGACCCGTTGAACCGGTCGGGCCTGTGGAACCAGCTGGTCCTATATCACCTTTCAACCCTTTTGGACCTGTTGAACCCGTCGGGCCTGTTGAACCTGTTGGACCCGTTGAACCAGTAGGACCAGTTGAGCCAGTAGGACCCGTCGAACCGGTCGGGCCTGTGGAACCAGTTGGTCCTATATCACCTTTCAACCCTTTTGGACCTGTTGAACCCGTCGGGCCTGTTGAACCTGTTGGACCAGTTGAGCCAGTAGGACCTGTTGAACCCGTCGGGCCTGTGCTGCCTGTGTAACCAGTAGGACCTGTCGAACCTGTCACTCCTGTCGGACCAGTGCTACCTGTGTAACCAGTAGGACCCGTTGGACCCGTTGGACCCGTTGGACCCGTCGAACCAGTTACTCCTGTTGGACCTGTGCTACCTGTGTAACCAGTAGGACCTGTCGAGCCTGTCACTCCTGTCGGACCTGTACTACCCGTGTAGCCAGTAGGACCCGTTGGACCCGTCGAACCAGTTACTCCTGTTGGACCTGTGCTACCTGTGTAACCAGTAGGACCTGTCGAACCTGTCAATCCTGTAGGACCAGTGCTTCCTGTATAACCTGTTGGACCTGTCGAACCGGTCACTCCTGTCGGACCTGTGCTGCCTGTGTAACCAATAAGACCCGTTGAGCCAGTAGGACCCATCGGACCAGTAGGACCAGTAGGACCTGTCGGGCCAGTTGAACCAGTTAGGCCTGTAGAACCTGTTGAGCCAGTAGATCCTGTCGGACCAGTGAAGCCTGTGTATCCCTTCGGACCTCCCGAACCTGTCGCACCGGTTGCACCTGTGTAACCAGTATAACCAACATAACCTTCAGGTCCTCTAGGACCTGTAGACCCTGTCGCACCTGTATAACCAGTATATCCAACATAACCTTCAGGCCCCCTAGGACCTGTTGAACCAGTCGCACCAGTCGCACCAGTCGGCCCTGTAGAACCTAAAGAACCTCTAGGACCACCTGACCCCGTTGAACCTGTTGGACCTGTCTCTCCTGTCGCACCATCAGGTCCCTTCGCACCTTCATCTCCCACCGAACCAGTTGGACCTGTTGAACCTGTCGGACCAACATAACCAGCAGGCCCCCTAGAGCCAGTCAAACCAGTCAGCCCTGTTAGACCCGTTGAACCAGTCGGACCTATAGGACCAGTAGGACCCATTAAACCCGTAAATCCAGTAGGCCCTGTTAGACCCGTTGATCCTGTCGGACCTGTAGGACCAGTCGAACCCATTAAACCCGTAAATCCAGTCGGACCTGTTGAGCCAGTCGAACCCGTTGGACCTGTAGGACCAGTCGGACCCATTAAACCCGTAAATCCAGTAGGCCCTGTTGGACCCGTTGATCCTGTCGGACCCGTTGAGCCAGTTGGACCCGTTGATCCTGTCGGGCCTGCAGGACCTGCTGAACCAGGAGCCCCTCCATCACCTGTCGGACCCGTTGATCCTGTCGGGCCTGCAGGACCTGCTGAACCAGGAGCCCCTCCATCACCTGTCGGACCCGTTGAACCTGTTGAACCTGCAGGACCATCAAAACCCTGAGGACCTGTTGAACCAGTTGGACCTGTAGAGCCTATTGGACCCATTGAACCTGTGTTCCCCCTAGGACCCGTATTACCTGTTGGACCCGTAAATCCTGTTGATCCCGTTGAACCTATTGAACCCGTAGAACCGGTCGGACCTGTTGAGCCAGTCGAACCCGTTGGACCCGTAAATCCTGTTGATCCCGTTGAACCTATTGAACCCGTAGAACCGGTGGGCCCCGTCGATCCAGTCGAGCCCGTTGGACCCGTAAATCCTGTTGGACCTGTAAATCCTGTTGGGCCCGTCGAACCGGTTGAACCTATTGAACCCGTAGAACCGGTCGGACCTGTTGAGCCAGTAAAACCAATTGAACCTGTCGCTCCCGTATTCCCTGTTAAACCTGTATAACCCGTTGGACCAGTAAATCCTGTTGGGCCCGTCGAACCGGTTGAACCCGTCGCTCCCGTATTCCCTGTTGAACCTGTATAACCCGTTGGACCTGTAAATCCTGTTGGGCCTGTCGAACCTGTTGCCCCTCGAGGACCCGTATTACCTATCGGACCAGTAGGACCTGTTGGACCTGCAGAACCTGTTGAACCCGTGCTGCCAGTTGAGCCCGTCGAACCTGTTGGCCCCGTAAATCCTGTTGGGCCAGTCGAACCTGTTGAACCTTTAGGGCCTGTAAATCCTGTTGGACCTGTTGAACCTGTAAATCCTGCTGGGCCCGTCGAACCTGTTGAACCTTTAGAGCCTGTAAATCCTGTTGAACCTGTTGAACCTGTAAATCCTGTTGGGCCCGTCGAACCTGTTGAACCTTTAGAGCCTGTAAATCCTGTTGGACCTGTTGAACCGGTAAATCCTGCTGGGCCCGTCGAACCTGTTGAACCTTTAGAGCCTGTAAATCCTGTTGGACCTGTTGGTCCAGTAAAACCAGTTGAACCAGTCGCTCCCGTATTCCCTGTTGAACCTGTATAGCCGGTTGGACCTGTAAATCCTGTTGGGCCTGTGGAACCGGTTGAACCTCTAGGACCTGTAAATCCTGTTAGGCCCGTCGGACCGGTAAATCCTGTTGGGCCTGTCGAACCTGTAGCCCCTCGAGGACCCGTATTACCTATCGGACCGGTAGGACCTGTCGGGCCTGCAGAACCGGTTGAACCCGTATTCCCTGTTGAACCTGTATAGCCAATTGAACCTGTATAACCAGTAACACCAGAGGGGCCTGTTAAACCCGTTGGACCACGATACCCCGTATACCCCGTCGGACCAGTCACTCCAGTTGGACCTGTTGAACCTGTAAAACCTGTATTTCCTGTTTCTCCGGTAAATCCCATCGGCCCGGTAACCCCTACAGGACCCGTTGAACCTGTTGGCCCAAAATGCCCTGTATATCCAATTGGACCAGTCACTCCAGTTGGCCCCGTCGAACCAGTCACTCCAGTTGGACCTGTTGAACCTGTATAACCCGTCGGACCGGTAACTCCAGTTGAACCGGTTGGTCCTAAATTACCTCTAGGGCCGGTAGATCCAGTGGGCCCTGTGCTTCCGGTTGCTCCAGTGATACCTGTCGAACCTTTTTCTCCAGATGAAGACGGTCCTGTTGGCCCTGTCGGCCCCGTCGAGCTATCTGATATAAAAAACTCTTCTATTATTTCTATTCTAGGAATTTTATAAGCACCATATGCCTCTTCAAATTTCAAAAAAGACGTTAAAAATAGTGCTAAAACAGTAAAACTATATTTTTTCATACAACTCCAAAGAACAAATTCAATCGTATTGAGAACCTTGTTAAAGAACCTTCATAACATTTTTCAGCTAAGTCTGACTCAAAGTAATGAAAATATAACTTTTATTCAAGATGTTTTTTTTTCGAACTTAAAAAAAAATCCTAATTCATTAAGTTAAAAAGAATTAAATACATTGTAATAAAAATTTAATTAATACATTTCACAAAGTAAATTTATTTTTTTACTCAACCTTAGCTATTTTTTAAACACAACGAATAATAAAAACTACACCACCTCAATCATTACAAATAATTAATTTTAATATTATGGAGAGAGGAGTTGTATATAAATAGTGACCGGAGGAGTAATGACAGTGCTTAAAGAAACTTTTGGATTCACATTTGTTAAAAAGTTAATTTTCTGCCCCGCTGCTGCAACTGTATAAACAAACGTTGTAGACAATGTTGTATTGTACGTGACAGGTAGAATCATCACTTGTGATCCATTGATCATTGAACTACTGCTACCAACAACGCTTGCCGCATATATATAGTATACTCCACCACCATATGTATTACCGGAACCGGGCGAAATGCTATAAGAAACTAAATACTCCCCAGGAGTTTGAAATTGAATTGTAGCCGGGTTAACACTCGTAGTTACTACAATATCACTACCAACACTAATCGCACTAACAGTACTGTTAGCATTCGTAAGAAAAGAAGACGGATTTCCAGATCCAACAGTTCCAGTATAGCTATTTGTAACAAAAGCAAAGCTTTTAGAACTTCCACCACTTGCCCCCGTCGGACCAGCAACCCCTGTAGGGCCAACAGCACCAGTAAAACCAATTTGTCCAGAATTTCCTGTCGGTCCCATTGCTCCCGTATAACCTGTCGGACCAACAGCTCCTATTCGCCCCGTCGCCCCAGTAACACCTATCAAACCAGTTGGACCAGTATAGCCAGTAGGACCGATAACTCCAGTTGCACCAATTTGTCCAGAGTTTCCTGTCTGTCCCATTGCTCCCGTATATCCCGTCGGACCAACAGCTCCTGCCAAGCCAATTGCACCAGTGTAGCCAGTAGGACCAATCACTCCAGTTGCACCAATTTGTCCAGAAGGTCCTGTCGGTCCCATCACTCCCGTATAACCTGTCGGACCAACAGCTCCTGCCAAGCCAATTGCACCAGTGTAGCCAGTAGGACCAATAACTCCAGTTGCACCAATTTGTCCAGAAGGTCCTGTCGGTCCCATTGCTCCCGTATATCCCGTCGGACCAACAGTTCCTATTCGCCCCGTCGCCCCAGTAACACCTATCAAACCAGTTGGACCAGTATAGCCAGTAGGACC
>JABDDS010000001.1:48519-50477 GCA_013287465.1 Chlamydiota bacterium
ACTCCAGTTGCACCAATTTGTCCAGAAGGTCCTGTCGGTCCCATTGCTCCCGTATAACCTGTCGGACCAACAGCTCCTGCCAAGCCAATTGCGCCAGTATAGCCAGTAGGACCGATAACTCCAGTTGCACCAATTTGTCCAGAAGGTCCTGTAGGACCAATTGCTCCCGTATATCCTGTCGGGCCAGTAATTCCAATATCACCCTTGAGCCCCATTAATCCCATAGGTCCTGTTACACCCATCTGACCTAACGGGCCAGTTGGCCCCATAGATCCTCTTGAGCCAGCAAATCCTGTAGGGCCCGTTGCACCTATTTGACCTGAAGACCCAGTTGGGCCTACGGATCCGATCGGGCCAGTAGATCCTGTAGAGCCAGTATCGCCCTTAGATCCCATTAATCCTGTTGGGCCTGTTGACCCCGTTTGACCGACAGGTCCCATTGGGCCTAAATCACCAGCGGGTCCTACGGATCCAGTATCACCTTTAAGTCCTATTAAACCTGTTGGGCCTGTTGATCCCATTGGACCAACGAGTCCCATCGGGCCTACAGCACCAGTAGGTCCTACGGATCCAGTATCACCCTTAAGTCCCATTAATCCAGCAGGCCCTGTTACACCCATCTGACCTGAAGGCCCAGTTGGGCCAGTAGATCCTGCCGGACCTATATCACCAGCAGGTCCTGCGGAACCAGTGTCACCTTTAAGTCCTGTTAAACCTGTTGGGCCTGTTGCACCCACCTGACCCACAAGTCCTGTTGGGCCAATAGATCCTGTTGGACCCATATTACCAGCAGGCCCTGTTGCACCCATCTGACCTGAAAGACCAGTTGGACCAGTAGATCCTGCCGAACCTATATCACCAGTAGGTCCTGCGGAACCAGTGTCACCTTTAAGTCCTATTAAACCTGTTGGGCCTGTTGATCCCATTGGACCAACGAGTCCCATTGGGCCTACATCACCAGTGGGTCCTACGGATCCAGTGTCACCCCTAGATCCCATCAATCCTGTGGGTCCAGTTACCCCTACCTGACCTAAAGGCCCAGTTGGACCTATAGATCCTGTCGGACCTATGTCACCAGTAGGTCCTGCGGAACCAATGTCACCTTTAAGTCCTATTAATCCAGTAGGTCCCGTTAGACCCATCTGACCCACAAGACCAGTTGGACCAATAGATCCTGTTGGACCTATATCACCAACAGGTCCCATCGGGCCTACATCACCAGTAGGTCCTATTGGACCCATTGAACCAATATCACCTTTAGGTCCTATTAAGCCTATAGGTCCGATTGCTCCCACCTGACCTGAAGGCCCAGTTGGGCCTATATCACCAGCAGGCCCAGCTGAACCAACATCACCCTTAGGGCCCATTAATCCTGTAGGACCTGTTGATCCCATTTGACCGACAGGTCCCATTGGGCCTACGTCACCAGCGGGTCCTACGGATCCAGTATCACCCCTAGATCCCATCAATCCTGTGGGTCCGGTTACCCCTACCTGACCTGAAGGCCCAGTTGGACCTATAGATCCTGTCGGACCTATGTCACCAGTAGGTCCTGCGGAACCAGTGTCACCTTTAAATCCTATTAATCCAGTGGGTCCTACGGATCCAGTATCACCTTTAAGTCCTATTAAACCTGTTGGGCCTGTTGATCCCATTTGACCGATAGGTCCCATCGGGCCTACATCACCAGTGGGTCCTACGGAGCCAGTATCACCCCTAGATCCCATCAATCCTGTGGGTCCAGTTACCCCTACCAGACCTAAAGGCCCAGTTGGGCCTACAGATCCTGTCGGGCCGGTAAATCCTGTAGAGCCAATATCACCCTTAAGTCCCATTAATCCAACAGGCCCTGTTGCACCCATCTGACCTGAAAGACCAGTTGGACCAGTAGATCCTGCCGGACCTATATCACCAGTAGGTCCTGCAGAACCAGTGTCACCTTTAAGTCCTATTAAACC
>JABDDS010000001.1:51024-94838 GCA_013287465.1 Chlamydiota bacterium
CCAGTGGGTCCTACTAAACCTGTATCACCCTTAGATCCCATTAATCCTATAGGTCCTGTTGCACCTATTTGACCAGAAGGCCCAGTTGGGCCTACATCACCAGAGGGTCCTACTGAACCTGTATCACCCTTAAGCCCTATTAAACCTGTTGGTCCTGTTGACCCCATTTGACCGACAGGTCCCATCGGACCTACATCACCAGTAGGTCCTATTGGGCCCATTGAGCCAATATCACCCTTAAGTCCCATCAATCCTGTTGGTCCTGTTGACCCCGCTTGACCGACAGGTCCCATTGGGCCTACATCACCAGTGGGTCCTACTAAACCTGTATCACCCTTAGATCCCATTAATCCTATAGGTCCGGTTACTCCTACCTGACCTGAAGGCCCAGTTGGGCCTACAGATCCTGTCGGGCCGGTAGATCCTGTTGGACCCATATTACCAGCAGGCCCCGCTGAACCAACATCACCCTTAGGGCCCATTAATCCTGTAGGGCCTGTTGACCCCATTTGACCGACAGGTCCCATTGGGCCTAAATCACCAGTAGATCCTGTAGAGCCAGTATCACCTTTAAGTCCCATCAATCCTGTAGGTCCGGTTACTCCTACCTGACCTGAAGGCCCAGTTGGACCTATAGATCCTGTCGGACCTATATCACCAGTAGGTCCTGCGGAACCAGTGTCACCTTTAAATCCTATTAATCCTGTAGGTCCTGTTGCACCTATTTGACCTGAAAGACCAGTTGGACCAGTAGATCCTGCCGGACCTATATCACCAGTAGGTCCTGCAGAACCAGTGTCACCTTTAAGTCCTATTAAACCTGTTGGGCCTGTTGATCCCATTGGACCAACGAGTCCCACTGGGCCTACATCACCAGTGGGTCCTACTGAACCTGTATCACCCTTAACTCCTATTAATCCTGTAGGTCCTGTTGCACCTATTTGACCTGAAGACCCAGTTGGGCCTACGGATCCGATCGGGCCAGTAGATCCTGTAGAGCCAGTATCACCCTTAAATCCCATCAATCCTGTGGGTCCCGTTGGACCCATATCACCAACAGGTCCCACCAAACCAATATCACCTTTAGGTCCCATTAATCCGGCAGGCCCTGTTGCACCCATCTGACCCGCAAGTCCTATTTGGCCAGTAGATCCTGTAGGACCAATATCACCTTTAGGACCCATTAGTCCTGTTGATCCCATTGGACCAACGAGTCCCATTGGGCCTACATCACCAGTAGGTCCTACGGAGCCAGTATCACCCCTAGATCCCATCAATCCTGTGGGTCCGGTTACCCCTACCTGACCTGAAGACCCAGTTGGGCCAGTAGATCCTGCCGGACCTACATCACCAGTAGGTCCTGCGGAACCAGTGTCACCTTTAAGTCCTATTAAACCTGTTGGGCCTGTTGATCCCATTTGACCGATAGGTCCCATCGGGCCTACATCACCAGTGGGTCCTATGGAGCCAGTATCACCCCTAGATCCCATCAATCCTGTGGGTCCAGTTACCCCTACCTGACCTAAAGGCCCAGTTGGACCTATAGATCCCGTCGGACCTATGTAACCAGTAGGTCCTATTGGACCCATTGAACCAATATCACCTTTAGGCCCTATTAAGCCTATAGGTCCGATTGCTCCTACCTGACCTGAAGGCCCAGTTGGGCCTACAGATCCTGTCGGGCCAGTAAATCCTGTAGAGCCAATATCACCCTTAAGTCCCATTAATCCAGCAGGCCCTGTTGCACCCATCTGACCCGCAAGTCCTATTTGGCCAGTAGATCCTGTAGGACCAATATCACCTTTAGGACCCATTAGTCCTGTTGATCCCATTGGACCAACGAGTCCCATTGGGCCTACATCACCAGTAGGTCCTACGGAGCCAGTATCACCCCTAGATCCCATCAATCCTGTGGGTCCGGTTACCCCTATCTGACCTAAAGGCCCAGTTGGACCTATAGATCCTGTCGGACCTAGGTCACCAGTGGGTCCTACTAAACCTGTATCACCCTTAGATCCCATTAATCCTATAGGTCCTGTTGCACCTATTTGACCAGAAGGCCCAGTTGGGCCTACGGATCCGATCGGGCCAGTAGATCCTGTAGAGCCAGTATCACCCTTAAATCCCATCAATCCTGTGGGTCCGGTTACTCCTACCTGACCTGAAGGCCCAGTTGGTCCTGTTGACCCCGCTTGACCGACAGGTCCCATTAGGCCTACATCACCAGTGGGTCCTACTAAACCTGTATCACCCTTAGATCCCATCAATCCTGTGGGTCCAGTTACCCCTACCTGACCTAAAGGCCCAGTTGGACCTATAGATCCCGTCGGACCTATGTAACCAGTAGGTCCTATTGGGCCCATTGAGCCAATATCACCTTTAGGTCCTATTAAGCCTGTAGGTCCGATTGCTCCTACCTGACCTGAAGGCCCAGTTGGGCCTACAGATCCTGTAGGGCCTGTTGCACCCATCTGGCCCACAAGCCCAGTTGGACCAATAAATCCCGTCGGCCCTATATCACCAGCAGGCCCCGCCGAACCAATATCACCTTTAGGTCCCATTAATCCAGCAAGCCCAGTTGGGCCCACAGGTCCTGTCGGACCTATCTCACCAATAGATCCTGCTAAGCCTGTATCACCTTTAAGTCCCATCAACCCCGTAGGCCCTGTTAATCCTATCTGACCTACTGGTCCAGTTGACCCAATTTGACCCTTTTGTCCTGTTGAGCCAGTGTCGCCTTTTGGTCCTGTTAAACCTGTGTCACCTTTAAGCCCTACCAATCCTGGAGATCCAGTTGCCCCCACACCTCCCGTAGGACCAGCAACTCCTGTGCGACCTATTGGCCCCGTAACTCCTGCCGCACCAATAGGTCCTGCATGACCTGTTGGCCCCGTAACTCCTGCCGCACCAATAAGTCCTGCATGACCTGTTGGCCCCGTAACTCCTGCCACACCAATAGGTCCTGCATGACCTGTTGGCCCCGTAACTCCTGTCGCACCAATAGGTCCTGCATGACCTGTTGGCCCGGTCATACCTGCTATACCTGTAGTTCCACTTGCTGCCGCTTGACTAACATTACCTGTTGAACCACTCGGACCACCATTTCCCTGCGGGCCGATAACATTTCCAGAGATTGACGCACTTGCGCTATTAGCCTCAGAATGATTTTGAAATACTGAATAATCTATTCTTAAACGATCAAAAGCTGTAAGCTCGGACTCAAAAAAAGAAATTAAAAATAGTGCTAAAATTACCAAAACAGGCATTTCTATCTAACCTAAAATTGGCCTTGTTCACTTGCACAAGGAAACTACCGGTGCACAAGGAAACTACCAGCCATTGGATCATTTAATTTACCCTTCTGTGTTCTCTGTGCCTCTGTGTTTCTAAAATTTTGAAACACAGAGGCACAGAGAACACAGAGAGATGACCAAAAATATGAACAAGGCCCTAATGACGCGAAAATCTATATCAAACGCATATTTCTTCCAAAAAAAAGGTATAATTTAATGTGCACATATCCTTCAACAAAAAAAACAAAAAAAATAATTATTGCTTTTTAATTAAATAAACCTTTAAAATGGCTTTGCCGAAATGTGTTTATACTGAGGGGCGGTGATTTTTTGCGTTTTAACGTGCGAAAAACGCAAAAATTCACCACCCCGGCAGTATAAAATCGGCATAGCCTTAACCAAAGTTCTAAGGGGTATTTTGTGCTTTTCTATCTATTCTACCTGATTGATAAACTTTTTCTCGTTTTTACCATCATGCTCTTTGTCCGAATTCTTGGATCGTGGCTTCCAGAACTACAAACATACCGGTTCATGCAATTCATCGCTTTTTACACGGATCCTTATTTAAACTTTTTTCGTCGTTTTATCCCACCATTAGGAATGTTAGACCTTAGTCCTATCGTCGCATTCTTTTGTTTGGGTATTATAGAAAATATTCTAAAAACATTATTAGCTTTAATTCTTACATGAAACATCTAAAAACACCTTTCTCAATAGGAAAACTTTCTTTACTTAACAATATTTTTTATGCTCCTCTTGCAGGATGCTCCGACTATCCTTTTCGAAAAATGACCTCCAAATACAATCCGGGATTGATATTTTGCGAAATGGTCAAAATGGATGCTCTCATACGACATGATCCCAATACGTTTCATATTCTCGATTATGATCAGTCGATGCACCCAATTTCGGCACAACTTTGCGGAAGTAAACCATCTTTAGCAGGACCTTCTGCACGCATTATTGAAGATTTAGGATTTGACACTGTCGATCTCAATTGTGGCTGCCCAGTAGATAAAGTCACCAAAGATGGAAGTGGTTCTGGTATGTTAAAAAACCCGCAACTTATTGGAGAGGTCATTTCTAACATGGTTGCCGCCGTTAAGATTCCCGTCACTTTAAAAATAAGAGCAGGATGGGATGAAGACTCTATTACAGCTCCACAGATCACGCAGATAGCTGAAGAAGCAGGCGCTGCAGCAATCTGTATTCATGGAAGAACGAGAAAGCAAGGGTATAAAGGACCAGCAAACTGGGATTACATTAAAGAGTGTAAAGATGTGGCAAAAACAATCCAAGTAATTGGTAATGGAGATGTCGTAGATGGACCTTCGGCAAAACGTATGTTTGAACATACGAATTGCGATGCCGTCCTTGTCGCTAGAGGGACTTTAGGCCATCCTTGGATTGCAAAAGAAATAATTCGTTATCTCTCTGGAGAGGATGTAGAAAACTATTCATTTGAAAAAAGAAGACAAGATTTATTAGAACATTTTTTACATACACTTGACTATCATCCTTCAAGAAAAGTCGCTGTTGATATGCGACGAGTTGGCTGTTGGTATTTTAAAAAGGCAGCAGGAACAAAAGCATTTCGCGAGGCGATTAGCCATGCAGATGATTCTGAAATGGTAAAAAAATTAATCCTTAATTTTTCTCTTGATGATATCCAAAATGAGTTCTCTGATACAAACGAAGAATGTTCGGAAGAGTGTTAACGAATTGAAGAACGGAATGGAAGGACTTTTAAAATCGGTTAAAAATGGTCTTTTGATTTCAGGAACGCTCAGTTCTCCCCGAAAAAAAGAGACCCCCACCCTAAAACTTAGCATACGACCAGTTGTAATTAAGAAAAAAAATCTTTATCAAATCTCAAAATATTCTAAATCTCAAGTCACACATTGCAACATTACGCCAGAAGAATGTGTACACCTTATAGAAGGCGCTATTCCAAATCTATTTCAACAGGGAATTTTTACCTCTTCATCAACCTACTATCACATACTTGTTAACAAAAATGAACAAATGACTATTGTCGAAAAAAACATCGAAACAAAGCCAGCGAAAAAAGAGCACAACCGGACTAAAAATTACCTTTTCCAAGAGGGAATTCCAGTTCCTTTTCTCATTTCTCTTGGCATTATGAATGACAATGGTACGATTATTGCTAAAAAATATGACAAGTTTCGACAAATCAATCGATTTATTGAAATGGTTGACGATGTGATCTCACACTTGCCAATAAATGACTCAAAGCCCCTTGAAGTGGTCGATTTTGGATGTGGCAAGGCTTCACTTACTTTCGCCCTTTATCACTATTTCACGCATATTAAAGGCAAAACCGTTCACATCACAGGACTAGATCTCAAAAAAGAAGTGATTGAAAAGTGTCAAGCTCTTGCGGATGCTTTAGGATATACGACGCTAAAATTTCTTATTGGTGATATCAGTCAACACGAACATCAAGGAAAAATTGATTTGGTAATTTCATTACATGCGTGTAATACAGCAACAGACGCAGCAATCGACAAAGCTGTTGACTGGAATGCTGAAGTCATTCTTTGTGTGCCTTGTTGCCAACAAGAACTTTATAATCAAGTACACAATCCCTCTCTTGATACATTGTTAAGACATGGTATTTTAAAAGAACGCTTTGCAGCCATTGCAACAGATGCTTTGCGTGCAGAATTACTAACAACACTTGGATATGACGTGCAAGTATTAGAATTTATAGATATGGAACACACCCCAAAAAACTTATTAATCCGCGCTGTTAAAGGCAATTCTGAAGCACAAAGACAACAAGCTCAAAAGCGTCTTCTCTCCTTTAAAAAGGAACTTTTTCATAAGTTTTAAACACTTTAACACAAAATTTTAACGCAAAGACGCAAAGGCACAAAGCCTTCGGCTCCCTTAGAGTAAAGGAACAAAGGAGTCGAATTGTTAAGTGATTACTTCGCAAGCTCAGCAATCAATTTAACCTTCTAAATGGGGCCCCGGGGGCCCCATTTAGATGATTTTCTTTTAAGATCCGAGCTTGCGAGGAACTTAAAAGGTTTAACCAGAAATAATGCTTATTTACCTTGAGGAGCCGAAGGCTTTGCGTCTCTGCGTTTAATTATTTGCGTTAATAACGACTTACAGGAACAAATTAGTTAACTAGCTCTTCAAGATAAAGAGCTAATCCCAAAAGTTGTTGAGAATCGATACCAAGCGTTTTTAATGATTGTCTATATCCAGCGATTTCATTTCGAAAAACTTCACGAGCTTTTTCAATGCCCAAAATTCCTACCATATTGACCGCTCTCTCGTTGATTGCATCTTGAGTCACATCACTTAAATCATCAGCAATTTGAAAAGCCATTCCAAAGTGTAAGGCGACTTGCTTGACTTGTTCTATTTTTTTAATGTCACCGCCGCCAAAAAGCCATCCAAAGAGAAAGGCAATTTCAAAAAGAGAAACGGTTTTTTTATAAATAATTTCTCTTAACGATTCTAACGTTAGCGTTGGCGGAAAAATATCTAAAAACTGCCCTCCTGTAGCTCCTTGAGCCCCTGTACTTCGAGCTGCATGTTCTAAAGCTAAAATTCCTACTTGATACCCATTGGAAATTGCTGGGTGTCCAGATTGAACTAAAGATTGAGCACAGGACGCTATACAAGCGTTTCCTGCGGCTATTAGGGTGTAGCTAGCCAAAAGAGCCGTCGCCTCACCAAAAGCCTTATGGAGCGATGGTTTATTGCGTCTTTCATCATCATCATCCATACAAGGCAAATCATCGGCAATAAGAGAAGCTGTATGAAAATATTCAACAGAAAGGGCGGCATCGGAGGCGTCCAATGAATTTCCCAAAGCATCTGCAACCATAAAAACTAACGCAGGACGAAATCGACGCCCCCCTGTTGTCAACGCATATTCACAAGCCTCGCGTAATGTTCCTTTTTCTCCAAAAATAAAAAAGCTTTGTCTAATTTTTTCTTCTGTTTGTTTTTGATAAATCGCTAAACAATCTTTAACAACATTTTTTACGTTCATTTTTGCATTCTTTTTTTTATAGATAAAATAACATCACCCTTCACAATTGATTGTGAATCAATAATTCCACCAATATTAAGACATGGATAACAAAGAACGTCTTGTCCAATAAAAGTTCCTGGATTTGTTACAGAATTACACCCAATTTGAGTTCGATCTCCGATAACAGCACCTATTTTTTTTAAACCAGTTTCAATATTCTTATTCTGATAATAAAGTACAACTTGTTGATTATCGAGTTTTAAATTCGCACATTTTGTCCCAGCACCCAAGTTGACATCATTACCAAGAATAGAATCTCCTACATAAGCAAAATGAGCAGCATGAACATGATTTAAAAATATTGCATTTTTTACTTCTGTGTCGTGTCCAATCACACAGTTGTCGCCTGCTAAAAAATTACCGCGGATATAAGCTCCATGACGTATCGTACAATTTTCTCCAATATAACAAGGGCCTTTTATATAGGCTCCAGGTTCTATAACAGTCCCTTTTCCGATTGAAATCAAGTGTGAGTCGATAAGAAATGTTCCGACTGGAACTTCTACTTCTATTTTGCCTAGAAAAAGCGTTTCTAAATATTTTGAAAGCTCATTTAATGCTAGCCAAACAAATTTGTTTGGTTTAAAAAGAGACTTGTGCCGATACTCAGAAAGGTCAAAAAAATAATCAGGATATAGACTCATCCCACTTCCTTTGCATATGAACGTGTTTTAGTGTTTTGATATGTATTTTTACCTGATTCAATGGAATAAAAACAAGTTCCTTTTTCCCACATGTTCTTATCTTAAATATATTAATAAGTAGTTGTTTTTTCTTCTTCTTAGTATACTGTGGAAGTGTTGATAAGTAGTTGTTTTTTCCTCTGTTTTATGGTCGTCGATAACTTGTTTATGAATTGTCGATAAGGGGAGAGTTGCTAACATTGACTGGTTGTGATCTTTGTTATAAACAGACTTATCTGCTGTTTTTTTATCATTTATGAACAAGAGAAAAAATGGATTTAAATTGTCCCCATTACGATAAGTGTTCTGGATGCAACCAAGAAAAAAATCTTGAGCATCTTAATATTTTTGATGAAGCACATCAATTTTTTATTGAGAATGGGCTAAAAGAGTTTAAATTATCTTTTGGCGCTATTCATAACTGGCGTTGTCGGGCTAAACTTGCTGTACAGGGCTCTTTTGAAGCACCTTTAATTGGACTTTTTGAAGAGGGTTCTCATCGGGTTGTTGATATTCCTTTTTGTCGTGTGCATCATCCTCTAATTAATGCTGTCGTTGAGCGTTTACGTCGATGGATAACAGAAAATCGGATCGTTCCATATGAAGAGAAATCGGGGGCGGGGGTTCTTCGTTATATTCAATTGACAGTTGATCGTGTTTTACAGAAGGTGCAAATTGCTTTGGTGTTAAATGTTGATTCTTTTGAGGCGTTAAGTGAGGAGGGTAAACGATGTATAGAATTATTGTGGAATGATAATCTCGAATATTGTCATTCATTATGGCTGAATTTTAATCGCCGCAGAGACAATGTGATTTTTGATTTTTCGTGGTTTCATTATGTTGGAGAGCGATTTGTTCATGAGAGGAGAGCTTGTTTTCATCCTGCGAGTTTTATGCAGGCAAATCCAGAAATGTTTCAACAGTTAACTGATCGCATGGGGCAAATGCTGCCTAAAAATCTCGATCTTTTAGAATTATATGCTGGAGTTGGGGCTATTGGATTGGCTTTGGTCGATCATTGTCGTTCTGTGCACTGTGTAGAGATTGTTCCAGAGGCCAAAGAGTGCTTTGAGGTCTCTTGTAAAGCGCTTCCTTTGGATTTACAAGAGCGTTTGTCTTTTGAGAGTGGCGATGCTGGTGCTCAGATTGGGTTGTTAAAGTCTTTTTCTGGAACGATTGTCGTGGATCCTCCTCGCAAGGGATTAGAGCCGGCTTTGTTAAAGGCTTTGTGTGGTTTATTGCCAGCGGAGCGTCTCGTTTATGTGAGCTGTGGGTGGAAAAGTTTTCAACGCGAATGTAAAGCGCTTTTACATTCGGGGTGGACCCTTTCTTTTGCTGAAGGGTTTTTGTTTTTTCCTGGAAGTGAGCATTTAGAGATTCTCGCCATTTTTTTGAGGTGATCTTTTGCTACGCGAAGCGTTTGGAGTGCGAAAGCCCTCTTTCGCTTTGTTATCTAGGGAAAAGCGAAAGAGGACTTTCGCACTCCAAACGCTTCGCGTGACATTAAGACAGCCGTCTTTTGTCCTTATCTAATAACAAAAAAATCTCTTCTGCGGCATTTTGAAGATCTTTGTTGTTTTGTGTGATAGAAATCTCTTTGATCTTTATCAATGGTTTTTGTATTGATTGGTAGATTTTGTCTATTTCTTTTGTCTGTTCAATTTGATGAGTTTTTTCTTCGTCAAAAGAGTGTTCTAGATAATGTGCTACTTGCTGACTTACCGTGTAGAGAAAGTTTTTGTCTTCGACAGAGAGTTTTTTATTAGTGTTGGTGTGGTAAGCTAAAACTCCGACAACGTTTTTTAAACCGCTCAAAGGGATATAGATATTTTGACAGGCTGGCAGGGTTGATGTCGACCATCCTGCTTCTTTATTATTTTGAAAAACCCAAGAAGCCGCTGCTTGTTCTTTTTCATTTTTAAACAAAGAAAGGGAGTTAAAGGCTAATTTTTTATCTTTTCCTTTGATTGCAATTTCACACCAGCCATCTAGAACGTGATTGAGTCTTTGTGTGATTGATGCTAGCGCTTGCTGTACATTTTGGCTGCTAGTAATATCTTGTACAACATCATAAAGAACTTCTATGGAGCGTTCTCGTTTGATTAAAAACAAACTATTGCGTCTTACTCGATCTGTCAAAATTCCTGTGCATATTGCTGTGAAAAAATAAAGCGCTAACAGTACGAAATCTTCGCGAAGAATACTTTGATTTTGCGTTAATGGAGTGAATAAAAAAATCCAGATAAGCGCATAGAGCGTTGAAGCGAAGAATATCGGGCCTTTTTTAAAGGAAAGGCTCAATATGAGTATTCCAATGAGAAAAATACATCCTGCGATTTGGTAGCCTATTATAGGCAAAAAAGACCAGTTGATTATAGTGAGGGTAAAAACAAACAGCGATACAAATAGATAAGAAGTAAAATGGCTTGAAAACCTCGGTAGATGCCATTTAGATTTTTTTGGTTTATAGACAATTGTTTGTCGAATGACGTGAAGATCGATGTCGGAGCAGTCGCGTGCAAGGTGGTCGATTAATGTGTTGCCAATAAGAAAGTCAAATAAAAGGTGTTTAGGAGGCCTTCCAATAATAATTTGTGTGACCCCTTTTTGGTGGGCTATTCGTTGTATAGCTTTTGCGACATCGGTATCGCTAATGGTGATGACTTCTCCCCCTAATTCCCTAGCTAGAGTTAAATTTTTGGCTAATGTTGCCTGATCTTCTTCATCGAGAAATTTTCCAGTGTCGACATGAAGAGCTATCCATGGAGCATCGAGGTTAAAAGCTAAACGTCGTGCCGTTCGGATGAGTTTTTGTGAATGGGGGCTATCGCTGATCGCTACTAAAAGACGTTCCCTTGGTTTCCATGTGTCTGAACGTTGATTTTCTGAAGGGAGTTCTTTAAGGTCATGATCGACTTTGTCTGCTGTATAACGCAGGACGATTTCTCGTAGCGCTGTTAGTCGGTCTTCTTGAAAGAAGTGGCGAGCAGCGAGGGTAGACTGATCGCCCAAGTAGACTTTTCCCTCTTTAAGTCGGAGCAAAAGCTCTTCGGGTGTCAGGTCGATGAGTTCGATGAAATTTGCTTTATCGATGATTTGGTCCGGTACCGTCTCTCGAATTGTAATTCCTGCGATTTGTTCTATGATATCTTTTATACTTTCAATGTGTTGGACGTTAAGTGTTGTGTAGACATTGATACCAGCACTTAAAATTTCCATCACATCTTGCCATCTTTTGAGATGGCGGGAACCCGGGACATTGCTATGAGCGAGTTCATCTATTAAAAGGGTCTGCGGATTGCGTTGAAGAGCTCTGTCGATGTCGAATTCTTCGAAGGAGCTTTCTTTGTAGATAATGGATTTTTCTGGAATGATTTCTAGACCATCTAAAAGCTGGGCTGTTTCTTGTCTTCCATGTGTTTTAATGACTCCGACGACGACGTCAACACCTGCTTTTTTGAGCTTTTGAGCCGCTTCAAGCATAGCGAAAGTTTTGCCTACTCCAGCCGCCATGCCGAGGAAAATCTTCAGTTTTCCTTTGTTGCGCAACCCCTCTTCATGCATGATCTTTTTTAGGAGTTTTTCTGGATTGGGTTTATCTTCATCTTCCGTCATTTGACAACCTCATCGAGAGCTCTATTGAGTTCTAGAACATTAATATAGGGGTCCCCTAGAAGATAAAAAAAAGGTTTTTGCGCATGAGTTGCAATGAGTTGCTCTAGTTGTTTTTTATCTAGCTTTCTTGCTGCTGCCACTCGTTCTAGTTGAAAATGGACCGCTTGTAGGGAAATGTGAGGATCAAGGCCGCTTGCAGATGCGTAGATGAGGTCGACGGGAATTTCGTTTAATGGAGCATTTCCATGGGCTTTTGAGAGGTTTAATTGCCTTTCTTTAACTATTTCTTTTAATACATTGCTGGTAGGACTCAAATTACTTCCGCCTGATGGAAGAGGATTGAAATCGACAGCCGACGGTCTAGACCAGAAGTAGTGTGGTGCCGTGAATTTTTGTCCAATTAGTAGCGAACCCACTTTCTTGTTATTTACAGTGATGAAGCTTCCTCTTGCCTTTTCAGGCATTGTGAGAAGTGATATCCCTGTGATGATTAGTGGATAGATCACTCCTGTAAGAAGTGTGAACCATAGAATCATTTTAAAAGCTCTAAAGAATGAGGTTGCCATTTTTATACCATGTTAAAAAATACAACGATCATGTCGATGCATTTGATGCCGATAAAAGGGGCTATGATTCCCCCAACTCCGTAAATTAACACATTGTTGCGTAAGAGAATATGAGCCGGTTGCGCTTTGTAATTCACTCCACGAAGAGCAAGAGGGATGAGTGCTACAATGATGAGGGCATTAAAAATGACAGCACTTAAAATAGCACTTGTATGGGAGTGAAGCATCATGATGTTTAAAATAGATAGAGGGCCGGGAGTTCCGTTGCCTGTTGCATATAAACTGCTAAAAATTGCAGGTATGATTGCAAAGTACTTGGCTAAGTCATTGGCAATGCTAAAAGTCGTTAGGGTTCCTCTTGTCATGAGGAGTTGCTTGCCGATTTCAACGATATCTATCAGCTTTGTGGGGTTGCTGTCGAGGTCCACCATGTTACCTGCTTCTCTTGAAGCTTGTGTTCCTGTGTTCATGGCGACGCCGACATCTGATTGTGCTAATGCGGGGGCGTCGTTAGTGCCATCACCTGTCATTGCTACGAGACGTCCCCCTTGCTGCTCTCGTTTAATCAGAGCTAGTTTGATTTCTGGAGTGGCCTCAGAAATAAAATCATCGACACCGGCTTCAGCAGCAATAGCAGCTGCTGTGAGGGCATTGTCTCCTGTGACCATAATCGTGTGAATCCCCATCTGGCGCATTTGTTCAAAACGTTTTTTAATACCACCTTTGATGATATCTTTGAGAACGATGACTCCAACAATGCGTCCATTATCACTAACGAGAAGAGGAGTGGCACCCCCGTGGGCGATGCCTTTGATGACTGTGTCTATTTCAGGGGAATCGCCTCCGTTTGCGTGCTTTTGAATGGCACTGGCAGCTCCTTTTCGGATTTGCCGCATGATTTTACCATTATTATCTACGAAATCGATTCCACTCATCCGTGTGGTGGCGGAAAAAGGAATGAAAGTACTGTTCGATAAGTCGAGAGATTCGGCGCGCAAGTCGAAATTGTTTTTAGCGAGCACGACAATAGAGCGCCCTTCTGGGGTTTCATCAGAAAGAGAGGCTAATTGTGCTATTTCTGCAAAATCTCTTTCGTTGCACCCAGAAAGGGGAATAAAATTTGTCGCCATTCGATTGCCTATTGTAATCGTCCCTGTTTTGTCGAGGATGAGCAAATCGATATCTCCAGCAGCTTCCACCGAACGTCCACTTTTGGCTATGACATTGCGTCGGATAAGCCGGTCCATTCCCGCGATGCCTACAGCGTTTAATAGAGCACTGATCGTCGTTGGAATGAGACAGACGAGCAAAGCGATTAAAATCGGAATTGTAATGGCAGATGGCATGTGCATCTGGGATGCATGTTCGCTATAAAAAGCGAAAAATTTTAGTGAGGAAACGGTGAGTAGAAACAGGATTGTTAGAGCACATAGGACTATATACAAAGCGATTTCGTTTGGTGTTTTTTGTCTTTTTGCCCCTTCGATAAGAGAAATCATCCGATCTAAAAAGCTTTTTCCAGGTTCCGACGTGACCTTTATTTTTAAATAGTCGCTCACAATACGCGTTCCCGCTGTCACTGCGCTTCTATCCCCTCCACTCTCCCTAATCACAGGTGCTGACTCGCCGGTGATTGCCGATTCGTCCACTGTGGCGATTCCTTCGATGACTTCTCCATCGGCAGGAATGATCTCCCCTGCCTTACATAAGAAAACATCCTCTTTTTTCAATTCATTTGAAGCAATACGTATTTGCTGATTTCCTTTGAGAAGTGTGGCATGTGATTCTATTTTTGTTTTGCGAAGCGATTGCGCTTGTGCCTTCCCTCTACTTTCTGCAAGCGACTCGGCAAAGTTGGCAAAAATAACCGTAAACCAAAGCCAGAGGGATATTTGAATTTCAAACCACGGGGTGGTTCCTTCGAAAAGATGAATGATAGCATAACAAGTCGTGATGATAGAGCCAATATAGGTGACGAACATTACGGGATTTCTGATTTGGACTGCAGGCGTAAGCATTAAACAAGAAGATTTTAAGCATTCTAAAAATACTGATAGTGACAGAAGCTTTTGTTTCTTTGATTTCATAATCCCTCTGCTAGTCCAAATGTTTTGCCTTGCAACATGAGAAGTTGTTCGATAATAGGGCCAAGAGAGAGGGCTGGGAAGAAAGCAAGGGCTCCTTCGATGATGATGATACCGATTAAAAGCGCGGCAAAGAGGAAAGTATCGGTAGAGAGGGTTCCTAAGGAAATTGGGGAAGTTCGTTTTACTACCAGGTTTCCAGCCAATCCCAAGCTTGAAATTAAGATGGCAAGCCTTGCTAACAACATGATGATACCAAGGGTAATGTTATAGAAATCGGTGTTGGCATTTAAACCCGCAAAAGCACTGCCGTTGTTGGCGGCTGCAGAGGTAAAGGCGTAGAGAAGTTCACTTAGACCATGGGGCCCTCCGCTGGATATGCTTGAAAGAGCGGAAGGGACTACACAGGCAACGCTTGTGCCTATGAGGATAAGAGACGCCGGGGTCAGTACTGCCAACATTACCCATTTGATATCGTATTTATCTATTTTCTTTCCCAAATACTCTGGTGTTCGTCCCACCATCAATCCCGACAGAAAAATGGTCAGCAATACAAACATAAGCATGCTGCATAATCCCACTCCCACTCCTCCGAAGATGAGTTCTCCTACCATCATATTGAATAAAGCAACCCCACCAGCAAGAGGAGAAAGGCTAGAATGCATTGCATTGACCGATCCGTTCGATGTGGCTGTTGTCATCGTTGCCCATATCAAGCTATTGTTGACGCCAAAACGCACCTCCTTGCCTTCAAGAGAAGGAGGAGAAGAAAGATGCTCTGAGTAGGTCGCTAACCCAAAGCCAATCGCCCAAAGAACAATCATGACGGAAAATAGCATCCACGCATGTTTTTTTGAACCGATTAAAAGACCATAAGCATAGAGAATTGACATGGGAAGAAGTAAAATAGCTCCCATTTCTAGAAAATTGGATAAAGGTGTCGAATTCTCGAAAGGATGAGCACTGTTGGTATTGAAAAATCCTCCTCCATTGCTTCCCAATTGCTTGATGGCTACTTGGGAGGCTACAGGACCAAGGGGGATCATCTGTGTCCCTCCCTTCTCAAGAGTTTCGATCTGTTCATAAGGGGAGAGCGTTTGGATGACACCCTGGCTCACAAGCCCTAAAGCTAGGATTGCAGATAAAGGAAGAAGCAGATAGACGATAATACGGACAGTATCAGCCCAGAAGTTTCCTAGGTTATCGGTTGTTTTTCTTATAAAACCGCGAATGAATGCCATCAATACAGCGATGCCGGTGGAGGCACTGAGAAAATTTTGAACCGTTAGTCCCCACATTTGTGCAGCATAACTTAGGGTTGTTTCTCCTGCATATGACTGCCAATTGGTGTTTGTGACAAAGCTAATGGTGACATTAAAAGCAAGTGGCCAGGGAAGTCCCGAGAACCCTTGAGGATTGAATGGCAGTATGTGTTGGAGGATGAGGATGAAAAAAAGGGTAATAGCCCCGCAGAGGTTGAAAAGAAGCATCGATTTTGCATAGCGTTTCCAATTCATTTCTTCATTGTGATTGATTCCCCCAATGCGGTAGCTAAGCTGTTCCAACCATCCCAAACAAGGGGTAAGAAGGGTTCGTTTACCATCAGAAAGGGCTGCTAAAAATGTTCCTAAAAATGGAGTGAGAATTAGTAAAACACTGAAATATATAAATAGTTGAAAACAGTCTACGAGTGACAAGGCTTTACTCCTCCGGATATAAAAAATTACATTACAATGGAATATTAAAAAATACAATTAAAAAGGACGATTCTTAATACTGCGCGAAGCGTTTGGAGTGCGAAAGTCCTCTTTCGCTTTGTTATTTAAGGTAAGGAAGTGTGCAACTTATTATTACATACTCCCTAAAGCGAAAGAGGGCTTTCGCACTCCAAACGCTTCGCGTAGCAACAGAGATATGTTGAAACGTGATTTGAATCAGTGATGGTTTATCTTGCGTTTTTACTAGTGATGTTGCATAGTCGCGTCATATGAATACAATTAAATATTATTATGTTTATGCGTTGTTGATGTTCATCCTTACGGGGTGTCATGAAAGCCCTACCAAGCCCAATATGGAAGTTGAGGTTGCTACGACCATTGTAGAACAGAAAGACATCCCCGCAATTCTTGAATATGTGGGAGTTGCTAGCAGTTCTCGTCTCGTCGAAATCAGGGCACGCGTTGATGGCTACTTGCAAAAGATTGCTTATGATGAAGGAGCTCTCGTTCACGAAGGAGACCTACTATTTCTAATCGATCCCAAGCCATTCGAAGCTGTATTAGCTCAAGCGAGAGGCCTCAGAAACCAGCAAGAAGCTCTCTTATGGCAAACACAGCGTGCAGTTGAAAGGATTAAACCTCTCTATGAAAAAGACGCTGCCAGCCTTAAAGACCTCGATAACGCCACCGCCGCTGCTTTAAGTGCTCAAGCAATGGTAGATTCTGCTCAAGCTAGTGAGTTGGCAGCGGAGATCAATCTCGGTTACACAAAAGTCTATTCTCCACTTACAGGCATTTCTGATCCGGCTAAATATCGGGAAGGAGCCCTTGTAGGGCCAACTTACCAACAGACTCTGCTGACAACCATTTATGCAATGGATCCTATCTGGATTGATTTTAGCATCTCAGAAGGAGATCTCTTGAAGTTCCGCAAGCAGGAAAGATCGGGGATTTTAGCTTTTCCTAAAGATATGGATTTTGATGTTGAAATTGTGTTATCAGATGGAACATCGTTGCCAAATTATGGAAAAGTCGATTTTGCCAATCCCACATTGCAGCAGAACACTGGGTCAATGATTGTGCGAGCAACCGTGTCTAATACCGATAGTATTTTGAGACCAGGACAGTTTCTGCGTGCTCGTCTACATGGCGCGATCTATCCCAAAGCGCTCGCAGTGCCGCAACGTGCCGTGATGCAGGGAAAAAGTGGGTTGTTTGTCTACGTCCTCAATGCTGAGGACCAGGTTGAAATGCGCAGCGTTGTCTCTGAAGAATGGTACAATGATTTATGGATCATTTCGTCTGGTTTGAAACCAGGTGATGAAGTCGTTGTCGATGGGGTTAACAAAGTATTCCCTGGGATGAAAGTGAAAAAACAAAGCAACTATTCACCACAGAGGCACTGAGATCATTGAGAGCGAATGAGACTGAGAGAAGAATATTGAAAAGAGAAAAACTAAAATGTGAATAAAATTGATACAATGTGCAAATTTTTCTCAAATTCTCATACCTTCTCAGTGATCTCAGTGCCTCAGTGGTGAATAGTTACAAAACAAATAATATTATGATCTCTCGCTTTTTTATCGACCATCCCATCTTCGCCACAGTGATCTCGATTGTGATTGTCCTTGCAGGATTGGTCGCATTAAAAGCCCTTCCGATCGAACAGTATCCAAATATGACCCCCCCTCAGGTTCAGGTAACGGTTTCTTATCCAGGAGCCGATGCCAAGTCGGTTTCCGAGAATATAGCCGCTCCCCTTGAACAGCAGATCAATGGCGTTGAAGGGATGATTTACATGTATTCCCAGAATTCGTCGACTGGGAATTTGATGATCAATGTCTTTTTTGATATAGGGACGGACCCTGATATGGCGCAGATCAACGTCCAAAACAGGGTGAATTTGGCATTGCCGCTCCTTCCAGAGCAAGTGCAACGCACGGGAGTGAGGATACAGAAGCAAACACCCACCATGCTCCTCGTCGTTGCTCTCCAATCTCCCGATGGTCGTTATGATGAAATTTTCACTAGCAATTATGCTTCTATCAATATTATGGATGAGATTTTGCGTCTCCCAGGCGTCAGCAGCGCATCGATTATTGGAGCTCGTGATTATTCGATGAGGATGTGGCTTAAACCTGACCGGATGTTTGAATTGGGATTGACGACTAGCGACATTGTGAAATCCGTTAAAAATCAAAATATTCAGGTTGCCATTGGACGGATCGGACAACCCCCTCATGAATCTGATGTGCAGATGTCTTTTCCTATTACCGGTTTAGGACAGCTGACAACCCCAAGAGAATTTGATAACATCATCTTACGTGCCGATCCAAATGGTTCTATGGTTTTGTTTAAAGACATCGGATATACCGATCTGGGAGCTCAAAACTACGATATCAATGGAATCTTAGATGGAAAAAACACAACTTTAATTGCCATCTATCAACAATTTGGTGCTAATGCCTTGGATGTTGCTGAAAGTGTCAAGAAGACTTTAAATCGCTTGGAAAAGAATTTTCCTGTAGGACTCGTTGCATCGATTCCCTATGACACTACAAAGTTTATCAAAGCTTCTATCAGTGAAGTGGTAAGTACAATTTTTGAAGCTGCTGCTTTGGTGATTATCGTCGTCTTTGTCTTTTTGCAAAGCTTCCGCGCAACCCTTGTACCTATATGCGCAATGATCCTATCAATTGTAGGGACATTTGCTGGGATGTATGTCTTTGGATTTTCATTGAACACACTTACCCTGTTTGGACTTGTCTTAGCGATTGGTATCGTTGTTGATGATGCGATCGTCGTGATTGAAAATATAGAGAGAAATATGCGTGCCTTTAACTATTCGGCCAAAGAGGCTGCTCAAAAGGCTATGGATGAGGTGACGGGACCAGTTATCGCGATTGCTTTGGTATTGTGTGCTGTATTTATTCCAGTAGCCTTTCTCGGGGGTATTGCAGGGCAGCTTTATAAGCAGTTTGCGATGACGATTTCGATGTCTGTAATCCTCTCAGCTGTTGCCGCCTTGATTATGAGTCCTGTCCTTTCTGCCCAGTTGCTTGAACATGGAGGAAAACCCTCCCGTTTTGCTGTTTGGTTTAACCATCATTTTGATCGTTTAACGGCCTTTTATATGAATGGTACCAAGTGGTTAATTCGACGTACCTCTGTTGGCGTTCTATTATTTAACGCTATCCTTGCAGCGATGATCTATTTGATTTACTTCATTCCCACAAGCTTTGTCCCGGCAGAAGATCAAGGATATGTGATCGCATTTGCCTCATTGCCCGATGGGGCGGCTCTAAGTCGAACACAGCAGGTGGACGATCGGATAGCAGAAATTGCGATGGCGACACCAGGGGTCGAGCATGTCGTTTCCTTAACAGGTTTTAGTATCCTTGAAGGATTAAACCGGACCACCGCAGGTTCCAATTTTATTACCTTAAAACCATGGGATGAACGGAAAAGTTCCTCTCTACGAGCTGGAAGTATCCTTAAGGATCTTGCAGGTAAATGTTCTACCATTAAGGAAGCGCAGATCCCGGTGTTTAATCCCCCTTCAATCCAAGGTCTTGGCGCCTTTGGTGGCTTTGATTTTTGGATTCAGAATAGGGGGACGGGTTCGATGGAGCATTTGGAAGATACTACCAAAGCCTTTATCGCAGCGGCACAGAAACGTCCAGAACTCAAAGGGCTTTCTTCATCAATCAATACCCACACGATGCAGTTATTCATTGATTTGGATCGATTTAAAGCTTCTTCCCTCGGAGTAGAAATCTCCGAAGTGTTTCAGACCCTTCAGGTGATGATGGGATCTCTTTTTGTCAGTAACTTTAATAAATTTGGTCGTGTCTACCAAGTCGTTTTGCAAGCCGACCCCTCTTTTAGAGGTAAAGTAGATGACATAGAAGAAATCTTTATCCGTTCAAATCGAGGTGAGATGGTTCCACTCACAGCTCTTGTCAATATCAGCTACAAACCAGGTCCCTCATTGGTGAGTCGTTTTAATGGTTTCGTTGCTGCTCAGGTGATCGGTAGCGCGGCCCCTGGATATAGCTCAGGAGATGCAATCCGTGCGATGGAAGAGGTCGCTAAGGAAACACTTCCTCTCGATATGACATATTCTTGGAGCGGTCAGTCATACCAAGAAAAAGCAGCGGGGAGCTCCTCATCCTTAATGCTGATGGGGGGAATGGTCATGGTGTTTTTAATTTTGGCTGCTCTTTATGAAAAGTGGTCTCTTCCCCTAGCTATCGTTTTAGCTGTTCCCTTTGGCATTTTCGGAGCTTTTGTGGCCGTTTGGCTGAGTGGGATGTCTAATGATATTTACTTTCAAATAGGATTGATTACACTGGTTGCTCTTGCGGCCAAAAATGCGATCTTAATCGTCGAATTCGCTCTGATCAAACACGCTGAGGGGATGTCCCCTCTTGAGGCGGCTATCGAGGCGGCACATTTGCGGTTTCGAGCTATTTTAATGACTTCTTTGACATGTATTTTTGGCGTGATGCCGCTGGTTTTCAGTAGCGGTGCCGGAGCAGCAAGCCGCCATTCTGTCGGTACAGGAGTCCTTGGAGGGATGATTGGTGCAACTGTGCTGGCAGTTTTTTTCGTTCCTCTTTTCTTTAAAGTGATTGCGGAGTGGACATCTCATGATCGGAATAAATAGGCTGGTTTTTGTTTTTGTCCTTTTGGTCCTGCAAGGGTGCTTATTGCATCCAAAGTACGAACGCCCTTGTGTTGAAACCCCTGATCATTGGCGTTTATCTTTCGATGAAGCTTCAAGCTATGCCAACTGCCAATGGTGGGAGCAGCTAAATGATCCGGTCCTTAACGATCTTATTGCTGAGGCATTAAAGAATAATTACGATCTCAAAGTCGCCATCGCTCGCGTCAACGAATTTGCTGGTAATCTTCTTGTGGCGCGCTCTCCACTTTACCCACAAGTGAGCGAGCTCTTTGAATATTCTAGGCAGAAGAATCCCCCTCCTGTTTCTATTATTCCTTATACGAACTTTTATGATGATCTGTTGACTGTTTCCTATCAAGTCGACGTCTGGGGAAGAATCCGCAGTGGCAGCGAAGCTGCTTTGGCGCAGCTGCTATCCTCCGTTGAAGCGCGCCGCGCAGTTGTACTCACCATAGTGACGGCCGTAGCCTCCACATATATAACGTTGCTTCAGTATGATGAACAGTTAGAAATCTCGATAGAAACTTATGAGTCTAGGAAATACTATTATGAAATAGCTTTAGATAGATTTGAAGGGGGATTGACCTCGGAGCTCGAACCCAAACAAGCAGAAGCAGAGATGGAAGCAGCTTTAGCAGCAATCTTTGCCTTTAATATTGCCGTTGCAGAACAGGAAAATCTTTTAAGTGTTTTATTGGGGCATCCTCCACAATCGATAAAAAGAGGAGTTAAACTTGAAAAACTCAATGTCCCTTCCGATATCCTAGTAGGGATACCTTCGGAGGTATTGGGACAGCGGCCCGATATTTTAGAAGCTGAACAGAATTTGATTGCGGCAAATGCAAATATAGGGGTGGCAAGAGCTAATTTTTTTCCTAACATCACGTTGACAGGGGTATATGGAAATCAGAGTCTAGAGCTTCATCACCTGCTCACCGGTCCTAATGTCCTGTGGCAATATGTAGCAGCAGGGGTGCAGCCTATTTTTACTGGATGGGATCTCACAGGACAATTGGAGGAGGCTGAAGCTATAAAAATGGAAGCTTATTATGCTTATTACCAAGTCGTTTTGAACGCATTTAAAGAGGTTAACGATGCTTTGATTGCCTATCAGGAATCGCAAAAAATCATCACAACAATATCAAGACGTGTTGATAGTTTGGATCAAGTACTCTCATTATCTACGATTCAGTATAACAACGGGGAGGTTGATTACCTTAACGTTTTAACCGCTCAAAGTGCTCTCTTCGATGCAGAACTAACCCTAGCTGATGCTCAGGGGGAACTTATATTAAGTGTCATCAATATCTATAAATCTCTTGGTGGCGGTTGGGTCGCTGATGCCGATGCCGAAGCGATTAAAGGACAATAAGAGGCGATTGAAGACCTTTAAGCCTAATCCCGTTATTACGCGAAGCGTTTGGAGTGCGAAAGCCCTCTTTCGCTTTGCCCTAAGTAACAAAGCGAAAGAGGGCTTTCGCACTCCAAACGCTTCGCGTAGTAGAATATCGTTGTCTAAAAAAATACTTTACTTTTACAATCGCCTCTTATTGTCCTTTGCAAAAATACATTGTAATTAAATCAATTTCTTTTTTACATTGCGAGTAATGTAAATTAAAAAAGGAATAATTATGCGTCTGATTGCAAAAACAACAGTTGTCTTAATGCTATTGACAATGGCTTCTCGGCTGGTAAATGGAGATTCTTCTGCAACGTGGACAGGTGCCATTAACCAAGATCTCAAGATTGGTAGTAACTGGAGTCCATCCGGTATTCCAGATGCGCAAGCTACTTTTGATAGCAATACCGTATCGGGAACTAAATTAAATCCCACAGCAAACACGTTGTTTAGCATTGAGGAGTTTTATTTCCCTACAAGTGCCTCCCTGTTTACCTTCACTTTTTCTGGTCCCGGTGCACTGGAATTTACCGGAGCCGGCCTTCCAAGTATTTCTGGTTCGCCAACGAATACGCGTCTCGATGCGACGAATGCAGCCTTTATGACTACTCCTCAGATTTTTTTCAGTGGCACATACCCTACCGCTGTTGAATATTTAGGCAACGCAACGATCATGGCTTATAATGAAGGAACGATTACCACTGGTGAATATGGCGAGATTAACATTGCACAAGTGACACTTGGTGATGCCGCTGATTTTGAGTCTATCGATTTGCAGGCTGATGCAGGAGTTAGCATTTCCGTCACTAATTCCGGTGTCGTCACGAGTTTTAATGGTGATGCAGCGCAAGTGTTAATGCAAAACTCTAGTTTTAATTCTAGTGGCGATATCACGATTGCTTTAATACAATCTACTGGAGAAATCTCTGGTAGCTATGATGTTGGGCAGATGGTCTTTGATTCGGCAACTCCTGCATATCCATTTACAGGATCCTTTGAAGCTAACAGTGCGACGCTCTCTTTCACCAACGATGCAACGAGCACAATTTCAGGTGGAGAGGCGCAGTATTTTGGGGACATCGGCCAAATGGTCTTTCAGGGATCTACCTTTCTGGTTGAAGACAATGTCTCTGCCTCCTTTGTGAATGCCGGGGTCCTTTCGGGGAATGAGACTGAGGATGTTGGGCAGATGGTGTTTGATGGCAATGGATTTAGTAGTTCACTGGTTTCTTTTACTGCTGGAAGTGTAACGCTTGATTTTACCAACCAAGGTCAAATAAAGATGGAAGATAATGGTTATGATGCTGGTCAGATGGTATTTGATGGAAACGGTGAGGGTAGTGCAATTTTTGAAGTGACTACTGGTGATGCGACGCTGACGTTTACGAATGAGAGGGGTAGTTCGATTACGTCGGATGACAATGACGCTGGTCAGATGGTGTTTGATGGAACTTTTGCTGGCAATGCGGTCTTTGAAGTGATTGATGGTGATGCAACGCTGACGTTTACAAATGAGGGGGGAAGCTCAATTACGTCGAATAGCCATGACGCTGGTCAGATGGTGTTTGATGGGAGTAATAGTGGCATAGAAACGAGCTTTAAAGTGCCTAACGGGACTGCAACACTGACATTTGCCAATGAAAGTGGTAGTACAATCTCTGGAACTAATGACGTTGGGCAGATGGTGTTTGATTGGACGTCTCCTGGATATTCATCTATAGGCTCTTTTGAAGCTAATAATGCGACATTTTCTTTTACCAATGATGCGACGAGCACAATTTCCGGCGGGGAGACGCAGTACTTTGGTGATATTGGCCAGATGATTTTCCAAGGAGGATCTACTCTATTAGTTGAAGAGAACGCTACATTTGCTTTGGTGAATGCTGGAATGCTCTCGGGCTATTTGACCAATGATGTCGGTCAAATGGTTCTCGATGCCTCTTCCATTACTGTAGGAAGCACAACAATTAATTTTGAGAACACAGGCTCGATTTCAGCAACGAGTAGTTGGGATGCCGGCCAGATGGTAATTGATGGCGATGGTGGCATTGCTTCTTTTGAAGTCACCGATGGTAATGCGACGTTGACATTTATGAATGATTGCGGGGGTTCGATTGCTAGTGATGTCTGGAACGCTGGGCAAATGGTTCTTGACGGAGGGACGATTTTGGTTTCGGAAAGCACGTCTGAAGGCGATGAATATACGGATGATTACATTGAGAATGATGATATTAATATTGTCGTTACAGGATCTACCCTTACATTTGACGTCTCAGGTACATATGATAGCAGCGCTACGTTGACTTTTGCCAATGAAAGGGGAAGCACGATTTCTGCCAATACCGGTAATGACGCTGGCCAGATGGTGTTTGCCGGAGAATCCATTACAGTGACAACCAGTCAGTCAGATGGAGATCAGATTGGAAGTTATGATACTCAAGATCAAAACACCACTGTTGATGTGGTGGGAAGTACGATTTCTTTTTCAAATGAAGATGATATAACACTGAAATTCATAAATGATACCAGTTTCGTTTTAGGAAATAATGATGCCGGCCAAATGGTGTTTGAGGCAGGGTCTATCAGTGTCACAGCAACCCAAGTTCAAGGGGAGGAATATGGAAGTTTCGATAGTGAAGAGCAAACGATTGACATTAGTATCGTTGGAAACGTTATCTCGTTTTCTGCAGGAAATAACACCGCCTTAACATTTGTCAACGATCTTGGTTCCATTTCTGCAAATAATAACAATGCAGGTCAAATGGTCATTGATGCTGGTTCTGTTTTCGTCAAAGCAAGTCAGACAGCAGGAAATGAAGATGGATACTACGATAGTCAATCTCAATCTGCTGAGATTGACGTGACAGGAAACATCGTGACTTTTTCTCCAACAGATAATGCAATCCTGACATTCACCAATAATGCTGGTTCTATTTCTGGACAAAAAGATACCGGTCAGATGGTATTTGATGCTGGTTTGGTTCAGATTGGAGCAAATCAAACAGTTGGAAGCGAGAGTGGAATTTATGACAGCGAGTACCAAAGCATCGACATTAATATTACCGGAAATACAGTGACCTTCTCGGCTGCAAATGGTGCGACATTGTCGTTTGCAAATGAAAACGGTGGCTCGATTATTAGCACCGGTATTGGTGGCGGTGAAAGTGAAAAAGCTGGTCAGATGATATTTGACGCTGGTGTGACTGCTTTTATGCTTTTTCAGTCTGAAAGTGGTAACATTATTGCCAATGGAGTTAGTAATAAAGCCACTTTTGAGCTGACTGGAGGCGATGCGACGTTGACCTTTGCCAATGAGGGGGGCAGCTCGATTACTAGCAACAGTGGCGTTGGTGGTCAAATGGTATTCGAGGGGTATAGTCATAATGTAGCTTCTTTTTCGGCGGCAGAGAACGCTACGCTGACATTTGCGAATAATGAGGGAAGTTTGATTATTTCCGACGACTCTTATGCAGGGCAAATGGTGTTTGATGGAAATGATGCTGGGATTGCACTTTTTTTGGCGACAGAGAACGCAACGTTGACATTTGTCAATGAGGCAGGAAGCACAATTTCTGGGACTAGTAGTACCGGGCAGATGGTATTTAATGGGGCTGATAGTGGTACGGTTTTTGATGTGATGAAAGGAGATGCTACGCTGACGTTTATAAATGATTATGGTAGCTCGATTACTTCAAGTGGTTTTGATGCCGGTCAGATGGTATTCGATACAGTTGTTGGTTATGTGTATTTTAATGTGAATTCTGGAGACGCTACGTTGACATTTGCGAATAAGGGGGGGAGTTCGATTATTAATTCTGACGGTGGCGCTGGTCAGATGATATTTGATGGAATTGCTAATGGTAGTCTTGCGCAGTTTGAAGTCTTCAATTCCAGTGCAACGCTGACATTTGCGAATGATGAAGGCAGCACGATTTCAGCTAGCGGAAGTGGTAATGATGCTGGGCAGATGGTGTTTATTGGAAATGATGGGCAAGCGCTCTTTTTAACTGAAAATGGCGCTACGTTGACGTTCACGAATCAAGCTGGCAGCTCGCTTACTAGTTCTGATAGCGACGCCGGGCAGATGATATTCGCTGGAGAGAATGATGGCAATGCGACTTTTGAAGTAGCTTCTGGCGGCGCGACACTGACATTTGCGAATGATAACGCTGAAATTTCTAGTGGATATGATGCCGGGCAGATGGTGTTTGATGGAAACAATGATGAAACCGCTACTTTTTCGGTGACTAATAGCGCGACGCTGACCTTTACGAATGAGGGCGGCGGTTCGATTACCTCGGACGGTCATGACGCTGGTCAGATGATGTTCGATGGGAATAATGGTGGTCATGCGAGTTTTTCAGCTACCGGTGGTGGTGCGACGCTGACGTTTACGAATGATTCTGGCAGCTCGATTTCGTCTGGTGGTGGTGGTAATGATGCCGGGCAGATGGTATTTGATGGGTATAATGGTGGCAATGCGACTTTTTCGGTCAACGGTGGTAATGCAACGCTGACGTTTGCGAATGATAGCGGTAGTACAATTAGTACGGGCGGGACTGACATTGGTCAGATGCTGTTTTATGGGGTTTATGATGGCAATACGACTTTTGAAGTGATCGGTGGCGGCGCAACGTTGACATTTGAGAACGATGGCGGCAGCATGATTACTAACGGTAATGTCGTCGGACAGATGGTATTCGATGGCCACATTAGTGGCAATGCGACCTTTTCAGTGACTGAGGATGCAACGCTGACGTTTGCGAATGATGGTGGAGGCTTGATTAGTGGAACTTTTTACGTTGGTCAGATGTTATTTGATGGGGTTAGTGGTAATGCTTCTTTTTCGACAGCACAGAACGCAACGCTGACGTTTGCAAATGCAGGAGGCAGTTCGATTCTCAGTTTAAATGATACTGGCCAGATGCTGTTTGCTGGAGGTGACGGCGCAGCTTCTTTTTCAGCGATTGATGGTGACGCGACGCTCAAGTTTTCGAATGAGGGAGGAAGCACAATTTCTGGAGGCAATGGTGATGTTGGGCAGATGGTTTTTGATTCGGCAGGGGTGGAGTATGGTCTTGTAGCGTCTTTTGAAGCTGACAGTGCCATCCTCTCTTTCACAAATGATGCCACTAGCACAATTACCGACGGATTTAATGTGGGACAGATGCTATTTGATGGTTCCTCCATTAGCGTAGGAAGCGCAACTCTCAACTTTGAGAACCAAGGTATTCTCTCAGTGACCAGTGGCTGGGATGCTGGTCAGATGGTATTCTATGGAGGTGAGGGTAGTTTAGCCTCTTTTGAAGTCACTGATGGTGATGCAACGTTGACTTTTACTAACGATTGTGGCGGTTCTATTTCAGTTGCTAGTGGCCTAAACGCTGGTCAGATGGTGTTCGATGGCGGGGCTGGTGGCGGTGGTTCAGCCTCTTTTGAAGTCACTGATGGTGATGCGACATTGACTTTTGCAAATAAAGAAAGCAGTACGATTTCCGCTACCTATAGCGCCGGGCAAATGGTGTTTGATGGGGATAGCGACACAGCTTCTTTTGAAGTGACTGGTGATACAACGCTGACCTTTACGAACGATGCCGGGAGTATGATTATATCTAATAACTTTGATGCTGGTCAAATGGTGTTTGAGGGGCATGGTGGTACAGTCTCTTTTGGAGTGACTGGTGATACAATATTGATCTTCACAAATGAAGAAGGTAGCTCCATTACCTCGAACGGTCATGATGCTGGACAGATGGTATTCGATAGTGATGAAGGAGGTATAGCCTCTTTTGAAGTAACTGACGGCAACACGACATTGACGTTTACGAACGAGGAAGGAAGCTTAATTTCTTCAGTAAATAATGACGCTGGACAAATGGTGTTTGATGGAGGAGGAAGTGCTGGCCCAGTCTTCTTTACAGCTTATGATGGCGCGATATTGGCATTTATAAATGAGAGAGGAAGTTCGATTTCTGGTAGTCAGGATGTTGGACAGATGGTATTTGACGGAAAGGTAGGAGGTCGTTCATCTTTTATGGCTTCGGATGGAGCGTTGCTGACGTTCGCTAACGATAATGGTAGCTCTATTTTGTCAGTAGGTAATAACGCCGGACAGATGTTGTTCGATGGGGATACTAGTGGTAACGCGAATTTTACATTGACTGATGGCAATGTGACGCTGACGTTTGCCAATGAGTTTGGCAGTACCATTTCTGGTAGCCATGATGTCGGACAGATGGTGTTTGATTCGGCTGGGGTGGACTATTCGTTTTCAGCTTCCTTTGAAGCTAACAGTGCTACCCTCTCTTTCACCAATGACGCAACGAGTACAATTTCTGGTGGGGGTGAGCAGTATCTTGGTGATGTCGGCCAGATGATCTTTCAGGGAGGGTCTACTTTTCTGGTTACAGAGGATGTCTCTGCTTCCTTTGTGAATGCTGGTGCCCTGTCAGGTGGCTTGACTGAAAATGTTGGGCAAATGGTCTTTGATGGGGATGGGTATAGTAGCTTACCAGTTTCTTTTACTGCTGGAAATGCAGTGCTTAATTTCATTAATGAAGGTCAAATTGAAATGACTTTAGGCTTTAGTGCTGGGCAGATGATGTTTGATGGGCATAATAACGGCGATGCTTCGTTTGTAGTGGCAGAAAATGTGACATTGACATTTGAAAATGAGAAAGGGGGTTTGATTTCTGGAAGTTATGATGCTGGTCAAATGATGTTCAGTGGAGTCTATAATCATGGCAGTGCGTCTTTTGAAGTGACTGATGGAAATGCGATGTTGACGTTTGTAAACGAGGGCAGCAGTTCGATTTCTGGAATCATTGACGCTGGTCAGATGGTGTTTGATGGTAATAATGATGGCAGTGCAATTTTTGAAGTGACTGGAGGCAATGCGACACTGACGTTTGTGAATGAATCTGGTTGTACAGTTTCTGGAGGTAATGACGCTGGTCAGATGGTGTTTGATGGAAGTTTTGGTGGTGAAGCGAATTTTGAAGTGCCTAATGGAAATGCGACGCTTTCCTTTGCTAACGAAGGCGGTAGTACCATTTCAGGTACTCATGACGTTGGCCAGATGGTATTTGATTCGGCCAATCCTGAGTATCCATTTATGGCCTCCTTTGAAGCTAATAACGCTACGTTTTCATTCCTTAATGATGCGACCAGTACAATTTCTTCTGTGAGTCAAACACAATACCTTGGAAATGCTGGGCAAATGATTTTTGATACTAGCTCTTTGTTTTTAATTGATGAAGACGTTAAAGCCTCTTTTGTCAATGATGGGGCCATTTTAGGAGATTCAACTTTTGAAGCAGGGCAAATAGTTTTTGATGCCTCTTCCTTTAACGCTGACAACGCTACTCTTAATTTTACGAATACAGGAACAATATCGCTTAACAATGGTTGGGACGCAGGGCAGATGGCATTTGATGGGTACTATGGTAATGCCGCATTTACAGTAGATGATAATGCTACCTTGAATTTTATAAATGACTTTGCTGGAATAATTTCAGTGACTGATAGTCATAACGCAACACAAATGGTGGTTTATGGGGATGGCAGCACAGCTTCTTTTAGCGCAAACACCGCTAAATTAGCTTTTACTAACGATCATGCAAGTACGATTACTTCTGTCCTTGGGTACGGAGATGCCGCACAAATGGTTGTTGGTGGAGGTGAAGGCTCAGGCTTATTTACAGCCGATACTGCCATGTTCACTTTTGTTAATCGTGCGAATAGTACAATTCTGGCAGCTTACAATGCCGGACAAATGGTGATTGATGCAGATTCTGGTATTGCCTCTGTTGTCATTACAGATAGCCTCACATCGAGTTTTAAAAATGACGAAGGAAGTACCATTTCCGGCGGGTTAGATAGCGGTCAGATGATTATTACTGGGTTTAATCCTGCTGTGTATTTTCCATGTACGGCTTCTTTGACAGCTGGAAGCATAGACATGACCTTTATCAATAGCGGGGGTAGATCGATTTTCAATGAGAGCAATGCCGGTCAAATGGTGGTTGATGCAAATGACAGCCCCGCTAGTTGTGGGGTAACAAATAACGCAACACTGGCATTTGTGAATCAGTTTGGCAGCACAATTTCTGGTTCTAATGATGTTGGGCAAATGCTATTAGAAGCGGTAAATAGCGACCTAGCCTCTTTTGAGGCTGGTACCGCCACATTTTCCTTCTTAAATGATTCTACAAGCATTATTTCTAGTCTTCACGATACTGGTCAGATGATGTTTAGAGGAAATACTCTTTTCTCAGTTGGAGATAGGGCTACATTTTCTTTCAAAAATGATGGGGTGATTTCAGGTTCGGCTCAAGATGTTGGGCAAATGGTATTTGATGGAGGAGAATGTTCTATAGGGAGCGCATTATTGGAGTTTGATAATAAAGGCTCTATTTCAACAGCTAATGATGCTGGTCAGATGGTTTTTGGCGGCGGAGGCGCTCCGGCTGCTTTCAATGTTACCAATGGTGATGCTACTCTGAATTTTATGAATGATTCTGGAGGAACAATTTCTGGTTTGGCAGTTGCACAAATGTTGTTCAATATGGGAGCTAATTCCACCCATTTTAATATGAATAGTGATGATGCCATATTGACTTTTGTGAATAAACGCGGTAGCTCAATTTTTGTTCCCGATGGAGGACATGACGCTGGACAAATGGCGTTTCTAGGTACGACTTTTACAGCTTCTAACAGCGCTTTATTGACCTTTGTCAATGATCAAAGCAGCATTTCCGGAGGCGATGATGCCGGACAAATGATATTTGATGGTGCCGGAGAAACAGCATTTTTTTCAGTAACCAATGGCAATGCAACATTGAACTTTACCAATGAATCTGGAAGTTTGATGACTTCTAGTGGCGGTCACGTTGGTCAAATGATATTCGATGCGAATGATGGCACAGTTTCCTTTTCAGCTACCGGTGATGCCAATCTATCATTTGCCAATGAGTCTGGTAGCACCATTTCTGGCTTGTATTATGCAGGAGAGATGGTCTTTCCTGGTGCTAGTTTTTTAGCTAACACTGCCACACTAAGTTTTACTAATGATGCGACAAGTGAAATTTCTTGCTTTAGCAATGACTCTTATGGAGATGCTGCCCAAATGGTTTTTGCGCAAAATTCCTCTTTCTCAACGCAGGAAGGTCTTTCGTTGTCCTTTGTCAATGACGGGATCATTTCAGGAAATTCAATCCTCGATGTCGGACAGATGGTTTTTGATCATGCTTTATTCAGCGCTTTAGATGCTACACTCAGCTTTATGAACACAGGAGCAATTTCAGTGACCACAGGTCGAGGTGTTGCTCAAATGGCTTTTGAGGCGCTTTATGGCAATACTACTTTTAGTATTGGACAAGATGCTACTCTAACCTTTATGAATGATGCTGGAGGAACCATCTCGGCAATGGAAAGTGCTCGTAGTGCAGCGCAAATGGCATTTTATGCTGATGCAAATATCGCTGTATTTAATGCCACTAACGCTACGTTATCGTTTGTCAATGATCATGCAAGTACCATCACTTCTTTTTCTGGGTATCAAGATGCAGCGCAAATGATATTTGGTGGCGTTCATGGATCAGCAAATTTTGAAGTACCTAATGTTGAACTGACCTTTGCAAACTGCGCTAACAGTACAATTTCAGCAGCTAACAATGCCGGCCAGATGGTATTCGATGCCGTGCTCGGCACTGTCACTTTCAGCGCTTCCGAAAATGCAACCTTAGTCTTTAGCAATGAAGATGGAAGTACAATTTTGGCTTCCGGTAATGCTGGAGATAGCGGTCAAATGGTATTTAATGGATTCTCTAGCGCTGCTGATTTTATGGCTGGTAGTGCTGATATGACCTTTGTCAACGGTTCTGGTAGCTCGATCTCCTTGCAAGAAGGAGGCTGGGACTCTGGACAAATGGTCTTTGATGCCTCTTATGGTTCCGTATCTTTTCAAGTCGATAGCAACGCAACTCTGACGTTCATCAATGATGCGGGTAGTGTGATTAATGGGAATCACGACGCTGCTCAGATGGTCTTTGATGCTAATAATGGCTCTGCTACCATGACAGTAGGAAATAAATGCATTATTAGAGCAACGAATAACGGCGATATTTATACAGAACCAGAGTTTCCAGCTGAGAGCATCACATCCCGTTACGCTGCTCAAATTCTTTTTGATGGCAGCTTGGGTGGTGTCTCCTTGGACGTAGGCGACAATAGTGCTATCACCGCGCTCAACACCTACATGGGAACGATCACTAATGAGGGGGTAAACCCAGCAGCTCAAATTTACTTCAGCAGTGCGACGGTCACAGGTGCCCCGACGATCACAGCGATCAACCAGCAAGTTATCCCCACAATAGAGGGGATCGTCTTTGATGGTACCTCAACAGCTTATGGTGTTAATATCATCCTTCAAAATACCTCTTTAGTTGTTAATACAGCAGCAGATCCATTTATAATTGCTTCTCTCACAGGGGATTCAAGAAGCTTTGTCAAATTAAGCACCAATCTGAACATTGACATGCCAACTGATACGGACACGATTTTCGCTGGAGAAATCTTGGATGTGTCTGGTTCCAATAGCTTGACGGTCAGTGGCGACGGAACATTGGAGCTCTCAGGAGCAAGCACCTACGGAGGAGGTACTTATCTTATTAGTGGAGAGCTGATTGTCGGCAATGACAACGCCCTAGGAACAGGAGTTCTTTCTATCACTTCGGGGGCGACATTGGACTTATTAAATCACGTCGTTCTACCTAATAACATCATCTTATCAGGAAGGGATTATTTTGAAGTTGATAATCACGACTGTGCTGCCCTTGCGGGCGTGCTATCGGGAACAGGAAGTCTGAATAAAGTTGGCACAGGTAAGCTCGATCTGGTCAAAAATAGCTTTGGCTATTTAGGAACTGCGAATGTGGAACAGGGGCATCTTGCCGTCAATGCCAGCTACCCGAACATGACCGTAAACGTCCTTCCAGGGACAGTGCTTTCTGGAATAGGTACTATGGGCAATGTTAATTGTCATGGTACCTTCAGCCCGGGCAACTCTATCGGCACATGCTTTGTCAATAACCTCACGTTCTATCCAAGATCTATCTACGAAGTTGAAATTGGCTATGCTGAAAGCTCCGATTGCATCGTTGCCTCTGGAAATGTGGTAATTGAAACCGGGGCTGCTCTCGATGTGATTCCACTGACAACTTCGTTTTTTGATGGAGAGGTCTATACAATCATTGAAGCTTATGATGGAATTGTGACAGGACAATTCTTGCCACTAACATTGCAATTCCGTGTATATTCTCTTAGCGTCGTCTATAACCCACAAAATGTCGAATTGGTCATTTCCTCAGGAGGGGGCATGCCCGATTTTGACGACTTGTTGCCAGACGATGCAACAGGTAATGATCATGCTGTAGCAGAATACCTTGATTGCCTTGAAACAGCAAATGCCATCGATCCATATAGCGATTTGGCCTACGTCTTCAATGTGTTGGACTTTGCTACTCCACAAGAGTTAGAACAGGGCTTTAGCACCCTTGATCCTGGCCCATATAGCAATTTTGTCGTCGCACAGCAAAATGCACTCATCGAATTCCGCTATACCCTCTCCGATCGATTCGATCTCCTTCGCACCACATCTCCATGCACATGCTCCGACATGCCTCAACTGGGCATATGGGTAACTCCAGTTGGAGGTTTCTCTCGTCAAAAAGCTGAAATCAATGAGCCACTGGGATATAAAACACACTCTTACGGAGTCACCGTAGGTGCTGACGTCGACGTGTGCCCAGAGCTGCACTTAGGGATCGCTGGAGCCTATATCTACGATCATGTCACAGGTCTTGCCTCAACGCCTACAGGTGCTTCTTCAACAGGTAAGATTGAAACCGGGTATCTAGCTCTCTACGGCAGCTGGTTCTCTCCCCTGTTCTATCTAGATGTGGCGGGAACCATCGCTTTTGATGACTACAAGACGAAACGCCCGATTTACCTAACCTCTATCGCCGGGACAATTGATCGAACTGCGAAAGGGTCTTATAGCGGCATTGATTACGACATCTACATTGCCGGAGGCTCCGTCATGCAGTATTATGAATTTGATCTGACTTTAGGGGCCTCTATTGACTGGATTGGTTCTCACCAAGACGGATTTACAGAGAAGGGAGCCGATAGTTTGAACCTCGTTCTCGGATCTCATAATAATGATCTTCTCCGTTCGTTGGTAGGTTTTAACGTCTCCTACAACGGATGGTGCAGTATCATTCCAGAAATCGGTTGCGCTGTCGCCTATGATAGACGCTTTGGTCATGATAGATATAGCACCCATTTTGTCGACGAGCCATGCAATATGTCCGTTAGAGGGATTAACCCTTCGCAGTGGTTAGCACTCCCCGAGGCAAAGGTGACGGGTTGCTTTGGTAACGGTTGGACGCTTTCTCTCATCTACGATGGGGAGTTTGGAGAGTATTACTTCGCTAATGACTTCTCACTAAACGTTGCCCTCGAATTCTAAAAGATAAAAGGACCCTAATTAGATAACGTTATTCTACTGCGCGAAGCGTTTGGAGTGCGAAAGCCCTCTTTCGCTTTACCTTAAATGACAAAGCGAAAGAGGGCTTTCGCACTCCAAACGCTTCGCGTAATAACAGGATTAGGCTTAAAAGTCTTCAATCGCCTCTTAAGGACCTTTGCGTCCTTTGTCCTTTGTCGTTTGCAAAAAAGGTTGAAAAAAGTTACACTAGACCAGAATAGTTAAATGGAGTGTTTATGGCTAAAGGTGAAAAAAATCAAGAGTGTAATATTCAATACCTTTCTTTAAAAGATAAGATCGATACGACTCTTTTAAATGCACGGCGTATTTTTATTCACGATGCTATCGACAATGAAAGCGCTAATGAAGCTATCCGTCAACTTTGGTATCTAGAACTCACAGAACCTGGTCTGCCGATTCTTATTATCATTAACAGCCCCGGAGGATCTGTCGATGCCGGTTTTGCGATCTGGGATCAAGTAAAGATGATTTCATCGCCTGTGACGACTCTCATCACAGGATTGGCCGCTTCAATGGGGTCTGTATTGAGCCTGTGCGCAGCTCCTAAACGTCGTTTTGCCACCCCTAATGCGCGCATCATGATCCACCAACCATCGATCGGTGGTGTGATCAGAGGTCAAGCGACAGACCTCGAAATCCAAGCTAAAGAAATTCTTAAGACAAGAGCCGCCCTTGTCGATCTCTACGTCAAAGCAACGGGCAAAAGCGCTAAAGTCGTCGATCATGCCATCGACCGCGATAGCTGGATGACGGCACAAGAAGCGCTAGAATTTGGTCTTTTGGATGGTCTCGTTGAGTCATTTAAAGACCTGGAATGATGATCCCCTTTGTTAAGTATTCTGGTTGTGGAAATGATTTTATTATCGTCGATAACCAAGATCATTCGTTAACAGAGTATCTATCACCCATTCATATTCAGCACCTCTGCCATCGTCGTTTTGGTATCGGAGCAGATGGTTTGATCGTTTTTGAAAGATCTCACCCTACTCATTTCCATATGCGTATTTTTAATTCAGATGGAAGCGAAGCGGAAATGTGCGGTAATGGCATACGTTGTCTTGCTCATTTTATTCATGGTCTTTTTGACATTAACGGAGAATTTACCATCGAGACAATGCTTCAACAAATACATGTAAGGGTTGAAAATGGAGTGGTAACCGTTTTTATGCCTCTTCCAAGTAAAGTTGAGTATAATGTACCCCTAAACATCGATGAAGAAGAGGTTTTTGTCCATGCCCTCGATACGGGAGTGCCTCATGTCGTCCGTTTTGTCGATGATATCGATTGCGATTTATTGATGAAATCTGCCCCCAAAATTCGCTTTCATCCAAAGTTTTTTCCAAAAGGAACCAACGTCAATTTTGCACAGCTTTTACCCAACGGAATTGTATCCATACGTACATATGAGCGCGGTATTGAAGGGGAAACCCTCGCCTGTGGTACAGGGGCTGTTGCCGTCGCCGTCGCCGCAAGTAAAATATACGGGCTTAGTAGTCCAATTAAAATAAAAACTCGTTCTTCTGATGTTTTAGAAATTTCTTTTGATCATTCATCTTCCTATGTCGCGATGACAGGGCCAGCAGTCAAAGTCTTTGATGGACACTGTAAAATAACAGGATAGGCAGGATCGGCTTCGCCGGCAGGATAAAATCTCTAGATCCTGCCGGCGAAGCCGATCCTCTTTATCCTGTTATTTTTTTATTGCTTTGCGCATTTCGAGCTGGTGTCTTATAAAAATGTACGTTGTAAAGTCTATTGATTTTTTGTATACTTTCGAATAAAGAGAGGATCGATTATGGCAGTAAAGGCAAAGCAAGTGAAGAAGCCGGTAGCAACTAAGGCGAAGAATCCACCAGTAAAGCAAGTTATAAAATCAACAGCAAAACAAAAGGAAGCGCAGAGCCCCCTTATTCTTAAGTGTAACCGTCTCATAGATGCGTTTGCCAAATCTGATGATGAACGCGATTTTTATATCGATCGCCAAGAGGGATTTATTATCTACGCCGATCTAGATAAAACTGAAGATGAAGTGCGTTTGATGGATGCAGAATTGCAAAAAAATTCACAACGCTATTGTTTGATTCCGAAATTGACTTATTACGAAACTAAAAAGATTATGGAGGGTTTCGTCAACGAAAAAGTGTATGACGTAGACACTAAGGATAAATTATTAGATATCATTCAGTCTAAAGAAGCTAGAGAAAATTTTCTCGAATTTATTTACGACCATCATACCGAACTTGAAAAATGGCAGGTCTATTACCAAGAGCGCTCCCGTATTCGCGTTATCGAATGGTTGTGTGCCAACCATTTTCATTTTGTTTTCGAAGAAGACCTCGAACTGCCAAGCGGCCTGATAGAGAAGCTAAAGCGAGAAATCTTTGAATCTAAAGTCAGCAAAGAGGTGGAAGGAGCTCGTAAGACCCTTCAAACTAAAGCTAAGACCTATTATTCTAATGAAGCTTTAAACCCAAGACCCAAACGAGGACGCCCTCCAAAACAAGCGTTGAAAGTGGAATATGAGCCCCAAGTAACAACAGATGTGATGTTGAATGTGCCAGATGGCTTGAGACCTTTTATATTTACTCCAGAGGCCAGTGCTAGCGCTTCAACATTCTCCTCCAAGTTTGGGTATGAAGAAGATCTCTTAGCTAGCCGTCGTCTCTCAGCTGATAATGATTTAAGCATGAGCAATTTAAATTCAAAACTTGCCGCCTTAAGAAATCTTTCTGCGAAATGGCAGGAAGCAGAAAAAAGTAAATATGTTCCAGAACCGTTTGATGATGACGATGACAGCGATTTTGATGATGATTTTGACGACGGCGATGACGATGATGAATGGGATGTAAAAGAATCGAAAAAAACAGCGACTGTAAAGAAAAAAGCAAAACCCCCTGCCAAACCTACAAAGACAACAAAGCCTTTAAAAGCCGCTGTAAAACCTAAGAAAAAGCCTTTGAAAGCTAAAACTGCTCCCGTTGTTAAAGCAAAACCTAAAGCCAAGGAACCAATAAAAATTCCATTGAAAAAAGATAAGAAAGGAGCCACATTGCGCCCCATGATGAAGCTTAAAAGGACAAACGACAAAGGGCGCAAAGGTCGTTAACGTCGACGCTATGCATGACAATTCAACGCAAAGGCGCAAAGCCTTCGGTTTCCTTAGAACAAGAGGGAATTATTTGATCCTAAACTTTTTAAGTTCCTCGCAAGCTCGGATCTTAAAAAGAAACCATTCTAAATGGGGCCCCGGGGGCCCCATTTAGAAGGATAAATTGATTGCTGAGCTTGCGAAGCAATCATTTAACAATTTTACTAACTACTATCTAATTTTAAAGAAACCGAAGGCTTTGCGTCTTTGCGCCTTTGCGTTGAATTGTCATGCATAGCGTCAACCATGCGCCTTTGCGTTAAACCCTACTGAATCAAAAGAAAGACTCTCCTGATCTCTGCATCTCAAGCAGTTTTTTGCACGGAACAAATCGCTCTCCATAGAGTTCTTTGTATCGTTTTAGCTGGTTGACGATGTAATTGATCCCCAGCTTGTCTGCATAGCGCAAAAGTCCTCCACGGAATGGAGGAAAGCCGATCCCCATGATAAGAGCCAAATCTAAATAGGCTGGGTTGGTCGCTATCTTCTCTTCCATACAACGGGCAGCTTCGTTGATCATCAGAAGAAATACACGATCTCGTATATCGGTGTCGGATATTTTCTTCTGTGGGATATTGAGATTTTTCCTCAGCTGCTTCACCTTCGGATTGAATTTCTTTTTATTGTTTTTATAGATGTAAAAACCAATGCCACATTTCTTTCCATAGAGTTGATTTTCATACATCGCCGTGACCAACTTGGGGATAGCCATGCGCGATCCATAGGCATTTTCGAGGACCTTACTCACCTTATATGTCACGTCGTTGCCAACCTCATCAGCTAATGTGAATGGGGGCATGGGCATCCCGAATGCAAGCATCACGTCTGAAAGTGTTTCTTCAGAGGTACCCTCTTCGAAGATACGGACAATTTCATTAACTCCTGGCAGGAATATTCTATTGACCAAGAACCCTGCACAGTCACCCACGACGATGGGGGTCTTGCCTAGTTTACGGCAGATATCAACAGCTGTTTTTATCGTTTGTGCCGATGTTTTTGAGGAAGGAATGATTTCAACTAAAGGCATTCGATTGACGGGATTGAAGAAGTGCATTCCGATAAATCGCTCAGGATGCTTCATCTTAGAGCTCATGCTATCGATTGTGATTGAGGATGTATTTGAGGCTATGATTGCATTAGGACTTAGTACATCTTCTAACTCAGCGATGACTTTTTGTTTTAATTCTAGGTTTTCAACAGCCGCTTCGATGACGAGGTCGAGATTTTTAAATCCAGAGTAGTCGACAGAGCCACTAAGACGATGAAATTTGAGAGACTCCTCGCATGGCTTGAGTTTTTTATCTTTGACCATTTTGGCATAGATAGAGTGGATTGCACTCATGCCACGTCCAACGGCGTTCCAATCGACATCTTTCATGCGCACTGGAATATCGCGTGATGAGAGCAACCACGCAATGCCGCTGCCCATGATCCCTGCGCCAATGACTCCTGTTGAAGAAATTTTCATCAGCTCCGCATCTGTATCGATGCCAGGATCCTTTTTAAGAGCTTCTTGGATGAAAAAGAGATGGATGAGGTTTGCCGAGTTTGCAAAGCCCGTAAGGGCGTTTTCTTTAAAGACTTCTATTTCTCGCTTTAGGCCCGTTTCTAACGACTGCCGACAAGTTTCTTTGATCAGTGCTAAAGCAATTAGCGGCGCCGGGTATAGTCCCTTGGTTTTTTTCAGGATGTCTTTCTTTGCTTTATTGAAGAGAAATCCACGTCCAATTGGATTGTTTTCAAGAAGTTGATAGCGCAATCCTCTTTGCTGACGACGACGGATAATCTGGTTCTGCCCATCTTTTGAAAGGCATTTTTTTATAAATTCAAAAGCTTTGGCATCGAAAAATTCAGAAGCAAAAAGGGCATCTGCTAATTTAATTTTCCACGCTTGATTTCCTTTGAGTGATTTCCCTGAAAGGATGAGAGGAAGGGCTTCGATAAGACCGACAAGGCGCGGAAGGCGTTGTGTCCCTCCCCATCCAGGAATGATTCCTAAGGTCACTTCTGGGAGTCCAAGAAGTGTTTTTGGACTATCCGAAACAACTCTATAAGTGCACGCCAACGCTAATTCCATCCCTCCACCTAAACAGGCGCCATTAATCAGTGCTACCGTTGGAAAAGGAAGATTGCTGATTTTATTGAAGACACGATGTCCACCCTCAATCATAAAGCTAACATGAGAAGGGTCACTTGCCATCGGTTCGAAGCTGTGAAGGTCTGCACCTGCGATGAAGACCCCTTTTTTTGCACTTGATATCGCCAATATTTTGATCTCTTTATTTGTTGCTAGCCCATCAATTATTTTTTCGAGCTCCTCGATGACGGGTCCCGAAAAGGTGTTGACCTTTTCATTCGGAAGATCAAATACTAAACTCGCAATTCCATTACTATCGATAGAAAGTTTAAAAGCATTTTCCATTAGTTGACCTCCACAATCATTGCTTGACCTTGCCCACCGCCAATACAAAGGGTGGCTAAACCGATGTTTTTATTTCTTCTTTTAAGTTCATTGAGAAGTGTGAGGATTAAACGCGTTCCCGAAGCTCCTAGTGGATGTCCAAGCGCGATGGCTCCTCCATTGACATTGAGTTTATCCCGATCAATTTCACCGATGGCGTGATCGCGGCCAAGCTCCTTGCGAGAAAAGTCATTGGAAGCTAATGCTTTAATTGAAGCCAGCACCTGTGCTGCAAATGCTTCATTGATTTCTATTAAATCGATGTCAGAGAGTTGCATCCCTGTTTTTTTCAGTAGTTTTGCCGTAGAAAAAACAGTCCCTAGGCCCATACGCGAAGGTTGGAGTCCTGCAACCGCATAGTCGCGGATATAACCCATTGGCTGTAGTCCTAGCTCTTTAGCTTTCGATTCTTTCATGAGCAGCACAGCAGCAGCGCCATCCGTCAATGGGCTTGAGTTGCCAGCGGTAACGGTTCCCATTACGGAATCAAAAACAGGTCTTAGCTTCGATAGAGACTCCATCGATTGATTATCTCTTGGGCCATCATCTTGAACCTGGATATTAGCATAGTTAGGAGGGATTGTAACGGGGATGATTTCGTTGGCAAAAAATCCCTCATTAATAGCTTCACAGGCTCTCTGTTGACTCATTAAGGCAAATTGATCTTGCTCTTGTCTTGTAACAAAAAATTCTCTTGCTAGGTTCTCCGCTGTTTGTCCCATCGTCAACCCGCAGAGAGGATCTAAAATTTCGGGGATTTCTGGAATTAAAAAATTGAGGCGGAAAGAAGAGAGCGTAGCAAGCTGCTGTTTCCACCCTTTGGCTTTATTGAGTTTTTGCAGGAAATTTCTAAATGATTTTCTAATCGATACGGGGAAATTGCTCATCGATTCCACCCCTCCAGCAACGGCGATTTCAATGCGTCCCAACATAATTTTATCCGCTGCTGTTGCAATAGCTTCTAATCCAGAAGCACAGTTGCGGTTTACAGAGACGGCAGGCACTGCAATGGGCAGACCACCCTTGACACCAATGATACGGGCAATGTTGGCTAGCAAAGGCAGTTGTATCACGTTTCCAAAGATCAATTCGTCGACGAGATGACCTGGAAGGTTGGAACGGATGAGGAGTTCTGCAACGGCACGTGCTCCTAAATCATCTGGTTCGAAGTCTCGCATGACCCCTCCGGCTTTGCAGAAAGGGGTGCGGACTCCTGAGACAATAGCAACGCGGTCTTTCATAAGGACTCCTTTTCTTGAGCTGGAATAGACAGGTACATTTCATCGATGAGATGGCCGTATTTTTTTGCAACTGCTTCTCTCTTAATTTTCATTGAGGGTGTGAGGTCCCCATCCTTTACCGAGAGGGGATGTATGACGAAACGGTATGCTCTGATCTGTTCCCAATGGTTGAGATGTTTATTGATTTGATTGATGATTTTATTGACCTCTACGGAGACGCTTGGACCATTTAAAAAACCTTCTTCCGTTAAAGTAGTCGCATTTTGTTGAATTTGCATCCTTTTGACTTCCTCTTTGTTGGGAAAGAGAAGGCATGAAGAAAATTTCCTCCCCTCAGCAATGATGAGAGCCGATTCAATGAGAGGATAACGACAAAGGGCTTGCTCTATTGGAGTGGGGGCGACATATTCCCCTGTTGATGTTTTGTAGAGCTCTTTCATTCTCCCAAATATTTTTAGAGAGCCCTCTTTATCGAGGACTCCCCTGTCCCCTGTGTGGAGCCACCCGTCCGCATCGATCGCTTTTAATGTGGCTTCTGGATTTTTATAATAGCCTCTCATCACGCCCTTTCCGCGAACGAGAATTTCCCCTTCAGGCGTTGTTTTGATCTCATATCCCTTCAAAGGGACTCCCACATTTCCTACTTTATTGTGATCGACGAGGCTTGCGCACACAGGACACGCCTCCGTCATTCCCCACCCTTCATAGATCGGAATTCCAATCTGTTCGAAAAAGGAATGAAGCTGGGGATCGAGGGAGGCTCCTCCAGAAATCACCACGCGCAATTTTCCACCAAGAGCATTGCGCAGTTTAGAATAGACGAGAAAATTTAGAATGGGATGTAAAATGACATTGAGAATTTTTTTATTTTGATTTTGTGCCAGTTTAAAAGCAAAGAAGCCAAGAGAACGCTTTAATCCTTTGAGTTTTTGAATCTCATCAAACATTTTGCTGTAGATCTTCTCTAGCAAACGAGGGACAACGACGATTGCTGTCGGCTGTACCTCTTGACAAATCGCACCAAGGTTTTTGTAGTCATTGGAATAATAGATGGAGACTCCCCAAAGAATCATCCATAGATTGACACTATAGCCAAAAACATGTTCTAGAGGAAGCACACTCAGGTAACGATCCGTGTGTTTGTCCCATGAGTAAGGATCATTATTCAGAAAACCAACGATGTTTTCTTGGGTAAGCTCTACCCCCTTGGGAGTGCCCGTGCTACCGCTTGTGTAAATGATGATGGCAAGGTCGGAAGGCTGAATTTCCTTTTCCATTTCCTCATATTTAAAAGGAGCCTGATCGTCGATGAGGCGTCCTTTTTCAATCAATGAAGAGAAAGTATTGATGGCGAAACGAGAGGAAGAAGCATCGGCAGGCGGCTCTCCAATAGTGATCACTCTGTTGAAGAGCGAGGCATGCCGTTGCATAAGAGACCAATGCTCTTCTTCTCCAACGAAAAGAAGTTTGATGTCTGTCTGCTTCACTTCATAGATAAAATTGTCATCGGAGATATTGGAGAATAATGGGACCACAACTCCCCCAGCAATCATAATGGCGAAGTTGGAAATACTCCATTGAGGGGATCCCGTTGCCAAGATGCCGACTTTATCCCCCCTTTGCAATCCCATATCGCGCAGTCCTAAAGATAGGTACTTGACATCGCGCAGAAAGTTTTTTGTCGAGAGGTGTTTCCATTCATTATTTGATCGATAACTAAAGGCAGTGGGATTGGAATGGTGTTTTCTTAGGTGGTTGAGAATCCCCACACAAGTGTCAACTTGCAGCATATAGAGGCTCCACAAAATGGTTGAATAAAATTTTCATTGGTATTTTTGGATTATGTGCATTTCCCATCGATTTTGTCAAGCCGCTTTACATTTCCGTCAGGTGACTAACTACTAAATCAATTTGTTGAATTTTAGTGATTCACTATAGAGCACGACTAAGATTATTGTTCTCAAAGATAGCGAGTACAGGATATGTAGGATCAGGGAGGATATGAAGAATCGTTGACGCTGGCTACAGGGATAGGCAGAAACGAAATGTAATAACATTTTAAGTTCCTCGCAAGCTCGGAACTTAAAAAATAGATCTTTCTAAATGGGGCTGGAGCCCCATTTAGAAAGATAAATTAATTGTTAGCATGCGAAATAATTATCTATTCTGCAGTCGTTTCTATCGATCCTTCAAGCTAGCGTCAACGATCCTTCATATCCTCCCTGATCCTACAATCCTGTACTCGCTATCTTTGAGAACAATAATCT
>JABDDS010000002.1 GCA_013287465.1 Chlamydiota bacterium
TAACTTCTTGTTTGAATTACACAACGAAATGTCTTGAATCCAAAACCTATTGGATTAAATCTCGCCTTATTAGACCACTGAAAAATTATTTTTTTCCAAATTTATTATCCCCGATGCTACTTTCTCAAATTCGGGAAATTCCACAGATTTTTGCACATCGAAACGAATTCTTTCAACAAATACATGCACTCAAGCTCGATTCCATTTTATACAAACATGCTTGGGGAGATAGGCAATACCCTAAATCTCTTCTAGAAGAACTTCAAATCGGCGATAAACTTCTCGTCGACGGCCCGACAATCCGCTGTAAACAAGAATATATGGAAACAGCATCTTTACAATTAAAAGAAAATTTAAAATTCGCAAGTTTGTTGGTACAAAAAGTTCAAGAGATGGTTCCTCATAGCCCAAATTACACATCGAGAACATACCGAACCCAACCGGTTCTTCAAAAACATGAAGAGGGTATGCTAACTCAAGCAGAGAATATGCTCACTCAAGCCTCGTGGATTAAATCACCATTTGAAAGGGCTGAAGAAATCAAAAAAATTGGGTTTGGGTTCTGCGAAGATATGGCCCTTGTCGGTTGTATCTATGCTCAACAAAACCACGACAAAAATGTCGAGCGGTGTGGTGTTGCTGGTTCCGGAGCTCACCATTTTTTAGTCATTGGAAGAGCTAAAGACAGCGATCCCAATGATTATAAAACGTGGGGAGAACTTTGTGTCGTTAGTGATCCTTGGGCGGGTCTTTGTTATCCTATTTCAATGGTTGAAAAAGAACTATATGTCTATACCAAATCAATACGGATGAATTTTTTCAATTGCGATGGAGTGATTTTCCCTCATGTGCGTCCCTTTAATCCCAAAACGCAAAAGCTCTTGATATATAATGGACTTTCGGAAAATTAATACGATTTTATGTTTACACGAAAATCGCATTTTCTGTAAAATCCACTCTGACCAAAGTTTTGTGGGGTATTAGCTCAGTTGGTTAGAGCGCCACGTTGACATCGTGGAGGTCAGCTGTTCGAGTCAGCTATATCCCATCTTTTATCGGCACTTTATAATGGATAATATTCCCTCCAATCCCCCCTTACACCTAATACATCGGTCGGCTGCTGAGTTTTTGGCTTGTGCATTTCTCGATCTTTTTCCTGGTGCCTATCTCATTGATGGAGACACAACAGAATTTGGCTTTTATTACGATTTCATTGCTCAACAGCCAATCGATCCTCAAGCTCTACCCATGTTAGAAGAAAAAATGAGGGGGCTGGCAAAGCAAGATATCGAAATACGCATTCTCGATATGATGAGGGAAAATGCAGCTAAACTTTTTGAGCACAAAGAGCAACTCTTTAAAGCAGATCAGATTCGCGGAGCGAGGGAAAACATCGTCCAAGTCCTTCAAATCGGCGATTTCTATGACTATAGTCGTTCACTTTCTTCATTAGAAATCAAACCCGTTCTAGACTCCAAGCTTCTCGAAGTGGAGAGAACTACCCGCTATTTTCCAGAAGAAGAGGAAATTGAAGTCGTACGAATTTATGGTGTTGCCAGCCACGATAAAGCAGCGTTAAAAAAGGCTGTAAAAATTTATACAGCAGGTAAAAAACGGAACCATCAGGTGCTTGGCGAAAAGCTTAAGTTATTTACATTTAATAATATATCCACAAAACAGACTCCCACTTGGCTTCCAAAAGGAGTTCTTTTGCGCGACCGGTTAATCAACTGGTGCAAAAGGGAATACGAGGAGCAAAATTTTCAACTCGTTTCCTCTCCCCTCCTCATAAAAAAAGAACTCACAAAAAAAATTTACCTAGAGTCGGGAATAGAAGAAGAATCGATTAGCTCCTTGATCGAAGATGTCGAATATGTCATTCCAATGACATTTATCCCTTCTCATATTCAGTTATTTAAAGCAGAATCTCACTCGTGCAATGATCAACCGATTCGTTATGCCGAGTGCGGGCAACTCGCTCAAAAATCACGAAATCATTCCCTTTGGGGGTTATTAAATATTCCATTAGCACATGTTGAAGAAGTCTCTATTTTCTGCAATTCCAAAGATCTTGAAAAAGAGTTAATTTCGTTCTTGCAATTCATTGATAAAACGGCTAAGATGTTCAATCTTGGGTGTCATTGGATTTTATATCCCCGAGGTAAACCATTAACTTCCCCTCCAGCCGGGTGGAACGATGGCCTCAATAGCTTTTCCAAAGCTTTCGAAGCTTGCAGCATCGAATGGAAAGCTGAATTGGGGAATACTAGGTCCACATATCTCACTGCCGAAGCCCACTTAATTGATGGGATCGGGAGAGAGTGGAAAGGGCCAAGGATTGGCATTGCGTTTACTCTCCCGGAAAAGCTCGGATTGCGCTTTCAAGAGGGAAATGTACCAGCGATGCTGACCGGATCGCTATTTGGTTCGTTTGAGCGTTTCATCGCCATTCTAATCGAAAATGATGCTGGAAAACTCCCCCTATAGCTACACTGCGGGGTTAAAACATTGAGGAGACAGGAGTCAACTTGAAAGTTAATAGAGAAATACGCGCTCCAAAAGTACGCGTGATTGGTAGTAATGGAGAACAGATAGGGGTACTTGCCCTTCACGAAGCCTTGTCGATGGCAGATGCCGAAGGACTCGATCTAGTCGAAATTTCATCTGGATCGGTTCCTCCCGTCTGCAAGATCACTAACTTCGGAAAATTCCGATACGATCAAACAAAAAGGGAAAAAGAGGGAAAAAAAGCTCAACATCAAGTAAAGGTTAAAGAAATTAAATTTAAACCAAATACTGATGATCATGACTTGGAAACAAAAATTAACCATGCCCGCGATTTCATTGTCAAAGGCAATAAAGTCAAGGTGACATGCACATTTCGAGGACGTGAAATGGCTCATCCAGAGATTGGCGAGCGGCTCATGCAGCGCTTTTGCAACGCTCTCGAGGATATAGCGCAGCTGGAATCACCAGCAAAAATGATGGGGAAAATGTTGCTTGCTGTGCTTGCCCCAGGGACGAAAAAGAAGAAAGAAACCTCAACTAAAGAGACCCCAGCTAAAGAAACCGTAGCTAAGGGATTAGGAGAAAAATAGAATGCCTAAGATGAAAACAAAAAAAGCTGTTGCAGCTCGGTTTAGAGTGACGGCATCTGGTCAGCTTAAAATGTCTAAACCAGGTAAACGCCACATCCTAACAAAAAAATCACCTAAGCGTAAACGTCAGCTATCAAAACCAGGACTTGTTGATGATGGCCACCTAAAGACGTATAAACGCGTAATGTGTGTATAAATGTATTTTATAAATAAACCCGTCCGCGATTTAGCGGACATAAACAAGTGGAGATAAGCTATGGTTAGAGCAACCAACGCCGTCGCTTCACATCGTCGCAAAAAAAGATTGTTGAAACAAGCTAAAGGGTTTGTTGGCGATCGCAAAAATCACCTGCGTCTAACAAGTGATGCAGTCCTTCGTGCTATGGCGTATAACTACCGCCACCGCAAAGAAAGAAAACGTGAGTTTCGTAAGCTATGGATTGTTCGTATTGGAGCCGCCGCTAAAATCAACGGCATCTCATACAGCAAATTCATTTGTGGATTGAAAAAAGCGAAGTGTGAATTAGACAGAAAAGTATTAGCCGAAATGGCGATCCGTGACCCACAAAGCTTTGCAGCTGTGGCCGGATGTGCTAAAGAGGCTCTTGCATCATAAAATCTAGGAAGTGTGCAGTATATTATTGCACACTTCCAAATGTCTTTAGTCCCCATTTTTTAGATTCAGAGCCGGTCAAAATATGCTAGAAAAGATCAAAGAACTTCGACAAAAATTCGAATCTCAGCTAACAACAGCCAAGACAGCGGCGGATCTCGAAGCGCTTAAAGTGCAATTTCTAGGCAAAAAAAGCCCTATTCAAGATCTTATGAAATTTCTTAGAGATGTGCCTGAACAACAGCGTCCAGCAACTGGAAAACTCATCAACGATCTCAAAGAATATGTCGCCGAAACTATTACAACAACACAAAATCGACTCATCGAACAAGAGGAAAATAGTCGCTTAGTCGATGAAAAACTCGATATTTCGCTTCCTGGATCCAATTCCTACCCAGGACGCAAACACATCATTACACAAACCCTCGATGAGATGCTCGATATCCTCATTGGGATGGGATTTTCTGTCCAGTATGGACCCGATGTCGATACTGAATACTACAATTTCGAAGCGCTCAATTTTGCCCCTGACCATCCTGCTAAAGACATGCAAGATACTTTTTACATCGCTCCTAATGTACTTCTCCGCACCCATACAAGCAATATTCAAGCGCGAGCGATGGAGACAAGTACCCCCCCAATCCGCATTATTGCACCAGGGAAAGCCTATCGCAACGAGACGATTACAGCGCGCTCTCATGTGATCTTCCACCAGGTTGAAGCTCTCTATATAGACAAGAACGTCTCTTTTGCCGATCTACAAGCGACGACGAGAGTTTTCCTTAACAAACTATTCCACACTGATACCGAAGCGCGATTTCGTCCTAGCTACTTTCCATTCGTTGAACCCGGAATGGAAGTCGACATCCGTTGCCTAAGCTGCAAAGGGTGTGGCTGTCCCCTATGCAAACAGACAGGGTGGCTCGAAATTGGCGGAGCAGGAATGGTTCACCCCAATGTCCTGAAAAATGGAGGTATCGATCCAGAAGCCTACACTGGATTTGCCTGGGGACTAGGTGTTGAGCGCATTGCGATGTTAAAACACAAAATCAACGATATCCGCCTATTCTCCGACAACGATATCCGTTTCCTTAAACAATTTCCTGGATGACGCGGATGAGTCAGTGGAAGGTCTCACCTGATCAATCTGGAATTAAACTCATTGCTTTCCTCAAAAGCAAGCTTCCGAAAGAGGTTTCTTCCCGTGAAGTCAAAAGGGCTATTGAGGCAGGCGATTGTCAGCTCAACGGAAAGATAGAACGATTCGCCTCTAGACTAGTAGGAACAGGCGATTGCATCACCTTTATGCAATCTATAAAGACTCCAAAGAATACTTTTTCAATTGAAGATCATATCTTATATATTGACGACTGTCTATTAGCCTATAATAAACCTCCGGGAATCAATTCAGAAGATCCTTATCTACTAAAAAAATTATCTGAAATGTATTCCTCTCTCACTCTTCTCCATCGCCTTGACAAACAAACGACAGGGGTATTGCTTTTTGCACGAAGCGAAAACATCTCGAAACTAATGCTCGATCTCTTTAAACAACGGCAGATTTCAAAAACCTATCTAGCTCTCGTCGATGGGGTCCCCAAAGAAACTGACGGGATCATTGAAAATTACCTAGGCAAACTAAATGTCTACGAAGGACAAACACTATGGGGAGCTGTGGCTCCCGAGAAGGGAATGCTGGCACGCACGACATGGCACCTCAAAAAATCGGGTGAAGAAGCTTCCTTAATCGAGTGTCACCCAGAGACAGGACGCACACATCAAATCAGAGTGCACTTAAGTGGACTAGGACACCCTATTCTCGGAGATCACCAATATGGTCGATCCTTCCACTGCCAGCACCGTCCACAGCGCTTAATGCTCCACGCTGCAGAGATTGTCTTCAAACACCCAGCAACAGGCAAATTAGTTGCGATTACTTCCCCTATTCCACAAGACTTCGCCGACGCCTGCGATGCTGTAACAGGACAAATGGAACGGAAACAAAAAAATAAAGATAAGATAAGGTAAGATGATAACAATGCTATACATAAAGACAAAAACAGAAACGAAGATGCTAAGCATGAGCACGGAAACGCAAAGACGCAAAGACGCAAAGGCGCAGAGGAAAGAAAAGGTTCTTCAGCCGAAGGAACTTTGTTCTCTTTGCGCCTTTGCGTCTTTGCGTCTTTGCGTTTCCGTGCTCATGCTTAACGTTACGATGCTGCTTGTGCTCGAATGTAAGGAATGCCAATGAAGAAGTTTTTAATTATTCGAACAGGAGCACTTGGAGACCTCATTCAAACCTACCCTGTCATCCACTATCTACATGAAAAATTCCCAGACGCACAAATCGACTGGATGGTCGAACCTAGCAACGCATCTCTCGTTCAAGCGCATCCCTACATCCATAAGACATTACTCGTCCCAACAAAATTTTGGAGGAAAAAACCCTTTGAATGGGCCACCTGGAAAACAACGCTAAACCTCTGGAAAGAAGTGAGACAAACAACTTACGATGCTATCTTCGATTTGCAAGGCAATTCGCGATCAGGAATCATTCTCTCTCAACTGCGCAGCCCCAATAAGGTAGGTTTTGCGTGGAACTCAGTTTCAGAATGGCCGAATCTACTTTTCACCAATAAAAAAAGCAACCCACCTCCAGGAAAAAGCAGCCGGGAGGATTATCTAGCGATCGTCGCCAATTTTTTCGGAGAGTCTCCTCCCCCTGTGAACGATCAAATTGTACTTAAAATAACGCCTGAGCAACAAAAAAGTTTGGATGCGTTGAACAAACAAATTTTATCCAAATCAAAAGATAACATCATTGTATGTCCTGGATCAGCTTGGCCAAACAAACAGCTCTCTACCGAATCTCTGATCGCTTTCCTCTCTCTCATTCAACAGTCAACCCCATGTAATTTTTTGTTTGTGTGGGGATCTGCTAATGAACGGACGATGACAGAGCAATTGCATGCCAAATTTCCAGACGGCTCTCATATTATCGATCGAATGAGCTTGCCCGTTTTACAACATTTTATGGGGATGTGCGACCTCGTCATCGCCATGGACTCAATGGCATTACACCTCGCAGCGACAACACAAACACCCACATTTAGCGTTTTTGGAGCCTCTTCCTCGAACAAATATAAGCCTCTTGGAGATCAACACAAATCCTTCCAGGGGCAATGCCCCTATGGATATACCTTCGCAAAACGATGCCCCATCCTACGCACCTGCAAAACAGGAGCCTGCATTCACGATATCACCGCCCAACAACTATTCGACAGGCTAAAGGACAAAGGACCTTAATGCCCACTGCGTTTACCCACCGCAGCAAATGTGTAGGAAGAAGGATACTTTTCTGAATGACACTCCAGTAATCCCACATTTTTTCTAATGGTTGTAATACTCGAAGAATCAACCAAGACAGACGCAATTAATGCGTAGCGGTCATCACTAGGGACAACAACACAAAGTTGTTTGAATGAAATAGAGATGCGTTCTCCTACAAGATCTTCCATATGCGCTTTTAATTCATTCATATAGATAATAACTATATCACCTGGATTATCCAGTATACTTAAACGTGTTTTTCCCGCTTCAGTAAGACAATCTTCAATCTCTTGGCGACAAATATTGAATAGCTTTTGCGCAAGCCCCTGTGTTTCTGCAACCAAATGACCTGATTTTTTTTCAATACGACAAACGATAGGATCCAATTGAGCTACCAATGACGGTGATAAAGAAACGGGTGCATAGCAACCATCAACATTATGCAATTCCCCCATTTTTTCTTTTACAATAGATTCAATTGCGGGACGAATTCCCAATTCCTTCGTCGGTTTCGAAATTAATTTCTTCACAAATTCTGGTCGCAATATCCCTTCAAAAGCTTGATGATCCACCAACGATTGTACTGCTGCTGCCATAAAAATGCTAAACTCTTTTTAAAACCTATTAATTTTATGTGCAAAGTGCAAACTTAGCATAATAATCAATAAATACATTCACATCATCAAGGGCTTTTTGATTTATTTCTATTGATTCGTGTATCGATTTTTTAACACTCTCCAACGCTCTTGTTAATAGTGCATTTTGCTGATTCAGCTGATTCAATTGAATTTCATTAGATCTTAATGTAGTGATAGCCAACTCCAATTCATTTTTTAATCTACGGCCACTCTCTTTAAAAAGTAGAAAGCCTTGCGTAAATTCAGCTTCAAAATAAGAACGTACCTTAGGTAGTTCTTCATTTAGAGCAGATAACTTCAAGTACTCTTCAAATAACGGGTAGAATGGACCGCATAATAAAGCTCCAACGGGTCCTGCCTTATCGTAAATCTGCCCTACAGCTCGATACTGATTGTAATAACCTAAACCAAAGTACAAACAAAAAGCTAATATTCCAATAAGTGATGCCAATCCAGGTGAAAATGGGAATAATGCAATTGTACCTAAAATACCGGCGGCAAGAATTCCTATTGTCAAGAACGATCTAAGAACATTAAAAAGGTTATTGCGCACTGAATGTTCTGTAGCATCTTTTAATCTAGCTTCCAAATCGCATATTGCCATGGCGCGGTTTCTCAGGGAATAGCCTAATCGTTGATCGTTGATTTGATATATTATTTGCTGAACTTTATTCATACTTGGGATATCATAATCCTCGAATAAAGGATCTCCGTTCAATAAAATTGTTCTAGGCAAGCTGATAATCTTATTTAAATCCCCCATGACGGGAACTTCATCTGGATTAATAGAATATGTTTTCTCGTGAAAGACAAAATCAAATGCTTTATTTTCAATATTAGATAAACTCATAATCACCTCATTTTATTATTTAATGAAGCGCCATCATATAACATTTAAATAAAAAAGTCAACGTTTAAGTAAGTAAAAAGTAAAGAAAACAAAAGTAAAAAAGTAAAAAAAACAAAAGTAAAAAAGTAAAAAAAACATTTACATTTAATTATCAAACATGATACAATTAGTGCGAATTGGCTTTAATAACCTTAAAAAAGGAGCAGTGTTATGAATGCGATTTGTTTTTCGTGCCGCGAATCTGGTTCCACAGAAAAACCATTAGTTAAAACATGTAAGACTAGATTTGATAACCACGCCGCCCATCAAACATGTTTGCGCGAGGCATGGGACAACGGCTTAAGGAAATGCCCCTACAAAGATAGCCAAGACATCCCACTGGAAAACGTTTTTTCCACAACGGAAATTACACAAATTAAAGCACGAAGCTTTGTTAAATGGACATGGGAAGAGGTCATTGAGCCTTTAATGGCGATAAGCGTAAATACGCAAGTTTATACCAATGCCGGTGAACAAGCTAGGCAAAGATTTATAAATTGGCAACAAACCCCATCAATTAGGCGCACAACAGAAGAGGTGGTAGACGATTTACAGGTAATCATAAAGGCTGATCATATATCAATGCAACGCGAGAAAGGAATGAAACTTATTGTTGGTGCGGCTGCTGTCGGCATTGCAGTATCATTCGTTATGAAACAAATAGGATTAATGTAACATTTTTTAAGGAAAAATCATGTTCAATGTTGTCGATAGAGTTTTTTGCGGGATTCCGAGAAAGATCGGGAATGCAGTCTCTCGTACACTTCACTTCGTAAATGAAAACCGTACTTCTATTCAACAAGTGGTTTATGTCGTCGCAATTGCTTGCATGGCTGGCATTGCATATGCTGATAATTTTTCAAACAGTAACTTAAATAACAGTTTAATTCCATTCGATGATCTTGCACAACACCCCTTGTTGAAGTACACATCTACTGAATTGATTCAAAATATTAGCCAAGCAGCCAATCACCGATTCCTTTCAGACGTTATCGACTATGCCAATCAAGGAGATTGGATCACATTATTCTCAAAATACTCAGCTCTCGGCACAGAACTTTCCTACATGTTCCTAGCTGCTTATAGTAGTGTAAGCCACCGCATAAGCGAAGACACTTTGGGCACGGCCATGACAACCCATTTGATCTATCACAATACCCCTTCTGAAACAGAAATTTTTTATATAACAGCGGAAGAACTAACAAATTGCCCACACCATTCTAAAATGTGCGCTGCCATGCTTGCCACTCCTGAAAACCAACGATTTTCCATCCAAACATCCATGAAAACCCTGGAAGGCTGGACTGACTTTGAACAGTTCAATCAGATTCCTGGAGTTTCCTTTAACCATAAAAACCCAAGATTTGCAACCACAATAACATTCATGTCTTATGGGATCATGCAGTCATTTTATAAGGAACAGGGATGGCGGTTTGCTCCTATCTTAGGTCTCACACCTTCTATCAAAGACATCATTTCCAATCGTCAATCACACATTTTTGATTTTGCTTTACATCCTATCGGTGCCAGACCAAATATTCACTATTCGAAAAACCCTATTTTATCTATGCCTCATGATTGGTTCCACCGGGAGGCAATTCGTAGAGGGGATCCTGAACTTTTTCTAAAGGCGTTAAAAGCCGCTGATTTATTAGCCGATTATTTTGCGAAAAATCCAGATAGAGAAAATCTCTATCGATGGATAAGAAAACACCGATTTTTTGAAAATCCAATGCCAAAAGAAGAGTTGGTAGATTATGGTGTTAGGAGATGCCTAAGAACAATGGTGGATGGAGAATATCCACCCTACTGTAGATCCGTTTATGATATATCCACTTATGCAGTTGACCTGGCTCTAAGAGACCTCAGGACAAATTATCACCTTTTCATTACCGACATTACCGAAAAAGGCACTGTCACTACGTCTGTCACAGATAATGTTTGCACTACGTTTGATGAAAGCAAGGTATGTAGGTACGAATCTACTTCCTTATATGCCCTTAAAGAAGAGATTACAGAAAAGTTACTGCAAATCGTTGTAAGCAGAGGGATAAAGGCTTTCTTATAGTCTAGAAGTCTAGTGTCTAAGCCGCGGATGCGGCAAAAGCATGTAGCCATGGGCGTAAGCCCATGGATGGATCAAATCAATCATATGAGCCGCGAATGCGGCGACAGGCTTATAGATTTTCCTGTCGCCGCATTCGCGGCTCTTCACTCTATTTCGTTTTTCCATGGGCTTACGCCCATGGCTACATGCTTTTGCCGCATTCGCGGCTTAGCACCGAAACTCACGTTAAGTTAAGACTCTTTGCTCTTCACAAAAACAACTTCGTTACGCAAGACAAAGATGCCTATCAAATTGGTGATTAACAGCAATGCACCAGCGAGGGACATAATAAGCAAGGCTTGTGTCTGATCGACGAAAGAGAATGCAATCAAAGCGCAGGCTCCATAAATCAAATACAATGGCATACCACATTTTGGATAGAGAAAACGCGCACACTTAATCCCCACACAAAAGTAAGCAATCATCGTGCTATAACCAACAATAAAAAGAAAAATGGGCATAAAAATATGCATATATGGGAAATATTGAGAAAGGGCTGTTTGAACGAGCAGCGAACCTGGGATGGGCTCTTCAGAAATCCAAACCCCTGACATAAGCACAACCAATATACTCATTGTACACACGATGTTATCCACACAGACACCTAAAACAGCTAAACCAGCCTGCCGCTCCGGGTAAATGGTGTTTGATTCACTCTGAATAATTGAATCATACCCAATTCCAATATCAGCTGAGTAAGCAGCCCTTGAAATTCCATGCTGAATTGCCAAAAGAACGCTGCTTCCCACAAAGCCCCCAATGGCAGCATGTCCTGTAAAAGCAGAGATAAAAACCGTTTTTAATAAAGCCGGCAACATTGTGATTTCGTTAAAAATGATCCAGAGGCACATCACTGTGTAAAGTCCCATGAAAAAAGGCATCACGATGGAGCAGATTTTCCCCACTCTAGAAACCCCACCAACACTCGCATAAAGAACCAAAGTAAGCAGTCCCCCTATAACCAAGTAGCGATTCAGAGAAAAATTTGAGGCCAAGCTATCGGTCACAACTGCAAACTGGTAGATTTCCACTCCATAAACACAAAGCAATATCGCAATAAAAATAGGGATAAAACGATTGCTAAACGCTTGTTGGAGGAAGTACATCGGCCCGCCATCATAGCTTCCGCGATCATTCGTCACTCGATATTTGAGGCCTAAGAAAATTTCCGAATATTTAATGATTGTCCCAATGAAAGCAGCGACCCAAACCCAAAAAAGAGCTCCTGGTCCACCGATTTGGATTGCCGTGACTATAGCTACGACATTGCCGATTCCGATCATTCCGCCAACAGAGGCAAAGAAAGCCCTGAGAGGATGAACCCCTCTCACACCTTTTCCCGATTTACCTAATAAAAAGAAAAACATTTTGAAGATCGAAGGCAAAGCACGTATCTGAAAAAAACGGGCTTGATAGGTCAGACAACATCCAAGTAATAAAATCAAAACGAACGCAATATAACCCCAAAAAAAGCTATCTACATTCATTAAAAAACCAAAAATCGATTCGAGCATTACGTTCTCCAAAAAAAATACTTATCCGACGAGCGGGGATATAGACCACATTTCAACATTTTTCTGTTCCTACGCGAAGCGTTTGGAGTGCGAAAGTCCTCTTTCGCTTTGTTGTTCAAGATAAAGCGAAAGAGGACTTTCGCACTCCAAACGCTTCGCGTAGCATTGGCTCTTCTTATGTATCAATATGCTTAAGTTTCACTCACTCTTGAGCTTTTCTCCAAAAAAATAAGTCCACTAAACTTTCTTAAAAAATTACAAGAGATGGCTAACGGTAGCAATAAAGTTGCGCATGCTATAGTTGTGATTCTAGACCACCAAGCATCAGATTCTAAGAGATAAGCAGCCTTATCTGCCACAACTTTATGTTTTTCTAGGCATATGGGATCCGTGGCAATGCTATTTAAAGACACATGTTGGTAGCTAGCTATATTCATTCTGGATGCTGCGTCTAAAGCACCTTCGCAGTTCCCTTGTTTAAGATGATTGGTTGCTAAGGTCTGTAGAGCAGTATCTTGATAAGTAGCAATATTCATCAATGAAGCGGCTTTTAGTGTTACATCCGGTTGTTTTTCTAAACATCCAGAATCGGTAACAATGCTACTTAAAGCCGCATCTTGGTAGGTAGCTATATTCATTTTGGATGCTGCGTCTAAAGAACCTTCGCAGTTCCCTTGTTTAAGATGATTGGTTGCTAAGGTCTGTAGAGCAGTATCTTGATAAGTAGCAATATTCATCAATGAAGCGGCTTTTAGTGTTACATCCGGTTGTTTTTCTAAACATCCAGAATCGGTAACAATGCTACTTAAAGCCGCATCTTGGTAGGTAGCTATATTCATTTTGGATGCTGCGTCTAAAGAACCTTCGCAGTTCCCTTGTTTAAGATGATTGGTTGCTAAGGTCTGTAGAGCAGTATCTTGATAAGTAGCAATATTCATCAATGAAGCGGCTTTTAGTGTTACATCCGGTTGTTTTTCTAAACATCCAGAATCGGTAACAATGCTACTTAAAGCCGTATCTTGGTAGGTAGCTATATTCATTTTGGATGCTGCGCCTAAAGCACCCTCACAATTTCCTTGAGAAAGTTGACGGTTAACAATCGCTCTCCGCCCTAAATCTTGACTAGAGAAATCATACATTAATGACACTGCCTGTTCTGCTACATCAAGGTCATTTTCAGTGCATTGATTAGCAATATCAACAAGTGCTGTATCCCGAAACGAATACCAATGTATTTCTGAAGCAGTCTTGAGAGCTCCTGAACAATCTCTATTTGCAAGTTGAGATTTCACCTCTTTTTGAAGATTGTAGGCGTTCCATATACTCTTCTTTCTTCCATAAATGTTCCAAACAGAAAACGCAGCATTTGTAGAATGCACTACAACATTTTTAAATGCCCTACTAGGATCGAGTTTACGATTCCGCCATCCTGCTTGAATCCCTTGCCAAATAGATTGGCCTACCCAATATGTCCTACAAATTAGAGAAGCTTCCCCTAAGATTGGCACACCATCAAGCGGAGCTAGCGCTAATAAAACAGAAATACAATTACTAAAAAAGGAACTTCGATTTAATTCTTCTTGGTTTTTAAAAAAATTAATCAAATAACGTACCCCATGACTTACCGCCATGCCTGATAATACGAATGGAGTCGTATACTGCAACACCGAAGCTAATAGGTCGTTATTATTCCCATAATAACTTTGAATCCATGTTGCAATGGAACAGGCGCACATTAGTGTTGAGAGTAAACCTAACTTTAAGGGATCTCGCTTCTGACTTCGATCTTGTGCAATATTTACCATTAACGCCATAGGAGATACTTTTGCACTTTCTATTAAAGGATTTGCTCTTTTTTCAATAAGAAACCGCGCTGTTGTAAAGTCTTCCCTTGATATTGCCCAGTGAAGTGGAGTATAGCCCATATCATCGTAGGCATCTGGACTTAACCCACCATCTATTAACAGATTTATAATCTCTTTATTTCTACCTAGAGCCGCGGCGTGCAGCACAGATGCTTTATGGTTTGTTAACAGAGCAGTTTTAGCCCCATGTTCGATCAACCACCGAACGACAGACTCATTTCCAGCTTTCACTGCAAGATATAAAGCTGTTTGTCCTGTGAGTGTTTGTTCATTGATGTCAAAACCCAATAACAATATCTTCTCAAGCTCATCTACATTGCCATTTCGTGCAGCTAGATGCCAAGGACCTAGGTCGGAATACTCGTAAACTCTCTCGCGGATTTCTTTTTTGGCAATGTCGATCTGCTCATTGGAACATCCCTTGATATCTTCTACGGTCTTTTTACAAAAAAGCCCAATGACTAAAGCTTTAAATTCTTGATTATTCGTTAAAAATAAATGATCTAAAGCTGTGAGGCCCTGATCATCTCGTTCATTCAGATCAATCTGAAAATGTGCAAAAAACAACTCTACAACCTGGGCAGATTGCTCACGAATAGCAAAATGAAGTGGCAGTTCTCCGTTCGGCAGCTTAGTATATATGAATTCCGGCGATAACGAAGCGATGGCTGCTTCTATTATTTGGGGGTCATTTTTCGAAATTGCGGATTGTATATTATTTGCGAATGATTCTTTAGGATTTTGCTCTATTGACCTTTCTCTAAACGACCGCAAGCAAGCCCAATTGGATATAGAAGACATCTTTACTCCTTATTAGAGGACAATAACTCCTCACAGCAAACTGCTCGGAATTAAACCTTAAGAATTTAAAAATCACAGAATTGGCAAGACCCCATAACATAAAAATAGGCTGCTGATTCCAAAAGGGGATTGTATCACAAATTTAACTTAAATTACAATAAAAAACAACAGTTTACATCCCTTTTAATTCTAATACATAATCTATAGAAAAATCTGGAAACACCTTAGAAACATAACCCACATTTTCACGCCAAGCAGGAGTAAATGTCCCCCTCTCTTTTTTCGACCTATTTTCATGGATAAAATTGTATAAAATCGAATACAACACGGACAGATTAATAGATAAAATAAAAAAACCTATTTTGACAGGTTCAAAGGTAAATTTATGAGCAACCACCGTGAAATGCAGCTAAATATTATCCATAAATCCGATAAAAACACTGATTTGCTATTTTGGTTAAAAAAAACTCCCGAGGAGCGGATCGATGCTGTTGAATTTTTGAGAAGTCAACATTACGTTTTATCTGGTTATAAAAGCATTCCTAGATTCGTTCCCGGAGTTCAAATAAGGCCATTCCACGAATGAATATCCACCCCGATTTTAAGGGGCCAGTTTTCCCACTGTTCCAAATATAGGCTGTATTGATTATCCGGCACCCAGTGAAGAACTCCATTTTCACCGACGCGGTCGGGAAAGCGAATGCCATCGAGGTGATCTACCTCATGCTGAAAAATTCTGGCAGTAAAACCTGAAAATATTTTATTGATAGGATTTCCTTCCCGATCAAAAGCTATCAGCTGAATCTTTTCAGATCTAGGAATCTTTGGTTTACACCCATGGCTACATGTAAAAGAAAGGTGATTCAAAGATATACATTGGCAATTTTTCGTGCGCCCACTACCGGGGCGCATTCATTCGTCGCCATCCTCCCCGCTTTCCGCTCGCTGCGCTCGCTTCAAACGGGGCTAATCACATTCCTTCCCTACCGGGAGAAGGGGGACAAAGATTCGTGTTTTTATTCCTCTCCCGGTAGGGAGAAATGTGATTAGCCCCGTTTAAAGCGAGTGCAGCGAGCGGAAAGCGGGGAAAACATAATAAACAAACGCGCCCCGGTAGCGGGCGCAGGAAAAATTATCAGCGTACAACTTTTAATCACATCCCATTAAAGGAGCAGGATCGAAAACACGAAGGTGAACAACGCAAAGGATTCAATGATTCCAACCGCAGCAAAACACTTACCAAAAATAGCTGGCTGCTTAGCACTTGCTTGAATCCCTGTTGCGCAGACTTTACCCTGAAATACTGCTGATGCCAAAAAGGCTAATCCGGCAAATAATCCCATCGCGATGCCTGATACCGGAGATAGAGTCCCTGCAATAATCGCCTTGCTCATCAGCAGCATCAAAATAAATCCATAAATCGATTGAGAAGCTGGCGCTGCTGACATCCCAATGTATTTACCATGTCCCTCTTCCACACGGCTCATCACAGCGTGTGAAGCTGCTCCTGCGATGTAGCATCCTATACAACTGCCTATTGAACTGATTGCAAGAACCATCACAGGCCCTACCATGTTAAAATCCATTGACTCCTCCTATTCTATTTCTTGTTTTTTTAAGGGGTGAAACATTTTACCTCCCCCTTCGAAACTGTAATGGTACCATTCCAAAAAGTTAAGACGCAAACCGTGAATGACGCCTCCCATAATCCCCAACACAATATTGACAATATGTCCAAAGACAAGAAGTATCACACCAAAAACTAACGGTAGGCCCGCGGCCAGATCTATTGTAGTGGCCGTTAGCAGAGATCCCGATAACCCCAATGCATAAAGTCGCAAATAAGAAAGAATGTCCCCAAAAATTTGAATTAACACACTCGCTTCCAAAAGCCCTAACCATTTATGTTGAATAATTGCAGCGACTACGGCGGTGCCAAATCCTACATACATCATATCCAGACCAACAGTAGCAGCTATTTGTGGATCGACGCCAAAAGCAAAATTCACTATCGATGCCGCACCGAGAAAACTCGGAGTATAGAGATAGGCTCCAATGATAAAGACAATCCATCCCAGGTTTGCCCAATTGCGATTTCCATAGCGCGCCATTGAAAATACGATATGAATCACCCCCACAAGCAAGGCTAGCTCCATCATAATATTGTCGGAAAATTTCCCATAAGCATCGTAGCTGATCGTACCGCGGTTATTTATGCTTGAGGCCTTGACGAGGAATTCCTCCATATTTGTGACATCTTTAAGCTCCGGAACCTTCTTAAGCCACTCTTGATACACCTCGTCTTTACGGCCGACGTGATAGGCCGCTTTCTTTTCCGCTAGCCATGACATCGCTGATACGTGACGAATGGGGTTGTCGGGGGCGATCGTAATCCCAAAAAAAGAAGTTGTTAAAACACCCCAGACAACGCATGAAAAACCCAATATTGTAAACAAATCGAGAAAGCGTTTTTTCATTCCTTTAATTGCCGAGTGTTTATAACGGATATAAAGGGCTATTGACAACAAGACTAGCCCATAGCCCCCATCGCCGATAATCATCGAAAAGAAAAGAGCAAAAAATAGAAGAACCCACAACGAGGGGTCATTGTCTTTGTTTGATGGAGTATCGTAAATATGGACGAGATCTTCACCAAGACGTGAAACACCATAATTTTCCAAACATGTAGGAATCACATCAGTTGGGTCTGGGTGTACCTCTTCAACAAAAACATTAAATTCATTTACTAAAGCATAAAGTTCATTCATTTTATTGACAGGAACCCATCCCTGAACGACAAAAAGATTTTCCTTATCTATAGGAAACTCTATACATTTTTTAGCTGTTTCAAGATCATGATCGTTGAGTTCTCTAACCAGAACATGATGGAGAAACGTGTTATACTTAGCAAAGCTCTTTAACAGGTGCTCCTTCGCATGAATCTCTTTTTCAATCTCGTGATACCGGTTTTTCAATGCTCCATGGGGACGATCGATAAACATCTCCACCATTTTAGGATATTGTTTCGATTCCTTATTGATAGCGATGAAATAATCTAGACCATGATCAGAATCGATATAAATCAGTTCCAATGGTAAAGAATGATGCTCTGCATATCCCCGTTTCGCGCAATAAAACTGGATTTTTCGATTTGCTTCCTTTTCGATTTTGGCGATTTCTTCCAAAGAAAAATCGCCGAATGCCGCGACTCGCGAAATTTCGAGACGTATGATCCGTTCTTCTTCTGCCAAAGCGTTCAAAGAGTGCTTCAGATCGAGAATTTTATTGACCATCGCATCGGCAATGCCAAATTCATGAGTTTCATCTTGTTCGACAACAGGAAGTCCTCGAAGGACTTTAATCGCCTGAGCAACCTTTTGAACCTCTATAGAAGCCTCTTTGGTCTGCGACGGTTTAGGATTAATGAAATGGATGATACCAGCTTCCTGGGCGCGTTGAAAAAAGAGAGCTTTGTCTCTCTCCACTCCAACAAACAAGAATTTCTTTACGTCATAACGCATATTGTCACCCTACCAACAGTGATTTTTTTCGCCTCTCGATTTTAGCCTTTGCCACTTTAGCTTGAGAGACTGCTGCCAACTGTTGGTCGCCTAAAAATACTTTAATCTTTTTAATATTTCTAATCGCTCGAGGAATGAGGATTTTCTCAAAGAGATTCACCCGTATCGACACTTCACGCCATTCCTTCTCAAGAGCTAGTTTCTTCTGTTCTGCAATTTTGATCTTCACCTGAGCTGTTGCTAAGGTGCGCAACCCTGCTGTCACGGCATCTACCCATGCGGGAGTGTCGAACAAATTATAACTAAATTCTGCAAAAACAATCCCTTCAAAATAAGGCACTTCCACCCCGGCAATATTCTCATATCTTCTATGGACCTTAACGATTTTTGCGCTGTCGCGAATATCAAATGGCAAATGATCTGTCAGGAGCTCTCCATAGTTATCTACCTGGGTGCGAATGCGCGAAAATTCTTCTTCACACTTCACAATTTCAATAGAAGCTTCCGTCACTTCAGCCTGAAGCATTGCCTTCTTCAACTGCAATGTTGGCAAGTATTTCTGAAGCTGTAGTAGGCGGCTCTGTTGGAGACGGAGCTCATTTTTTGTCAGTTTTACTTCTGTCATTTTTTTGGCCAATACTTATCTAGTATACTTTGCTTAATGCCCACTTCATCGACTTGGAAACACTCGGCAAGAGTTTTCCATCCTAGGTCTAGAGCCTGTTCCAAATTGTAATTAACATTTAAATTCATCATCCGTTCTTCAAAAAGAATAGAATAGTGAAGGAGCTGTTCATCCCAACGAGAAAGCTTAAATCCCATACTTTGTCTTTCTCGAGCTTTTTTCGATTCCGCATAGAGACGAATCATTCCATTTGCTAGGTCTCCATGATCCTCACGGGTCACTTTTCCGATCACAAGCTGCTTTAAACGCGATAGAGAACCAAATGGATCGATTCTACCATGATGGAGATAGAACTGTCCTTCCGTGATGTATCCTGTATTATCCGGAACGGGGTGAGTGACGTCATCACCTGGCATCGTCGTGACAGCCACGATTGTAATCGACCCACTTCCCTCTATCAATACGGCCTTTTCATAACGTGAGGCAAGATCGGAATACAACGAACCTGGGTAACCACGATTGGAAGGCACCTGATCCATTGTGATCGAAATTTCCTTAATCGCATCGGCAAAGGCTGTCATATCGGTGAGCAACACCAACACGTTTTTGTCATTGATAGCAAACTTCTCAGCACATGCCAAGGCCATATCAGGAACCAACAAGCACTCTACAGCAGGATCTGTTGCACGGTGAATAAACATCACCGTTTTATTCATGGATCCCGATTCTTCAGCATTGTCAATAAAGGCTTGATAATCTTTAAATGTCAGCCCCATTCCAGCAAGGATAACGACATCAGCGTCTGTCTGATTGGCAATACGCATTAACAACGAGTTATAAGGCTCTCCAGGAACGGAGAAAATGGGAATTTTCTGCGATTTTACAAGACAGTTAAACACGTCAATCATCGGAATATTCGTCCGGACAATATCGCGCGGGATCACCCTCTTAACAGGGTTAAAAGATGTCCCTCCAATATTAACTTTATCTCCTTGAATCGCTGGTCCACCATCAATAGGAACTCCTGATCCACTTAAACGGCGCCCAAGCAACATATCGCTATAGGTCGCTTGCATTTCTCTTTTCAAAAAGGTGACTTGGTCGTCGGTAGAAATCCCGCGCGTATTCTGAAATACCTGAAGCGTGACCTGATCCCCTTCAATTCTCAACACTGATGCATAGACACTACGTCCATTTTTTAAATCGATACGAGCAAGCTCTCCTAGCCCAACACCACTTGCGGTCACTGTGATCAGGTTGCCGCGCATGTCATTAATTCTTTCATGTACCATTTTCATTGAAAAATCCTTTGTTATGCGGTGCGTGAGGGAGCATTATCGATAAATTGCTCAACAGCAGCAAAAGAACCTCTATAGTTATCGCTATTAAATGCCAAGAAGTTCATGTTCTTAATTTGGTTTTGCAGCTGCAAGAAATATTTGCGAGCGGCATCATGTGTCGCAAAAGTAAATTGCTTATCGAAGACTTTATTAATCAACTTAAAGAGAGGTATTTGCCTCTCTAATGGGCAGTAGGCATCTTCTGCATCGAAGGAGTTTTGCTGGAGGTAACTGAAATCGTACAACTCAGCTTTCAGATAGACCACCATATCATCAATGGCGGTTCCTTCTTCTCCTACAACCTCCATCCTTTTGCCGATCTCATCACCTAAAAATAGAATATCACGTGCCTTCATCACCATCTTTCCCCACCCAGCAACTTGCTGATCCAATATCTTGGCGATTTCATTGATGTATTTGGACCACGAAATCAATGGATCGATAGCGGGATAACGGCGGGAATCAGAACGTGCGCGGGACAACCCGAGGAATGCGCCAACGACAGCAAGCGTTGCCTGTGTGACGGGCTCCTCAAAATTTCCCCCAGCAGGAGAAACAGCTCCTCCAATAGTGATCGAACCTGTGTGATTGCCTTTTAAAAGGAGGACTCCAGAACGTTCATAGAAATCAGCAATGCGAGAGGCTAAATAAGCGGGGAAGGCCTCCTCGCCAGGAATTTCCTCAAGGCGTCCGGATATCTCGCGCATCGACTGCGCCCAACGAGAAGTCGAATCGGCAAGGACGAGCACATCGAGCCCCATCTGCCTATAGTACTCACCAATTGTCATTCCTAAATAAACAGAAGATTCACGCGCGGCTACGGGCATCGAAGAAGTGTTGCAAATAATCACAGTTCGTTCCATTAACGTTTCACCTGTATGAGGATCGACAAGATGAGGAAACTCGCGCAAAACTTCTACAACCTCACCGGCACGCTCACCGCAAGCCACAACGATCACAATATCAACGGCTGAATACTTAGAAAGGTGGTGCTGCAACACTGTCTTCCCTGCTCCAAATGGCCCAGGAGTACAAAAAGTTCCTCCCTTTAATATTGGAAACTGGGTATCAATGATACGGCACCCAGTATCAAGCATCTTAGAGGGCTTAATTTTCTCTCCATGGGATAACGGCATCTTAATCGGCCATCTCTGTACCATCGTGAAGGAATGTTCGACTCCGGTTTCATCGACGGCTTTAGCGACCACTGTATCGACATTGTAAGAACCAGCGCCAACCACCCATGTAATTTTATATGATCCATAGAGAGAAAACGGGACCATGATCTGGTGATGAAAACGCCCTTCAAGAGTCGTTCCTAAAGAATCTCCACGATGCACGACTTGTCCAACCTTGACACGTGGCTCATAGTTCCACTTACGCTTGCGATCCAACGGTGCAATATAAACTCCTCGAGGTAAGAATAATCCAGCTGCGTTGGCAACTTGCTCAAGAGGGTTCTGCAGACCATCCAAAATCGATGTGAGCAACCCAGGACCGAGCTCAGCTTCGAGCAGTTGCCCTTCAAATTCGACATCTGTTCCCAATTCGACACCGCGAGTGTCCTCAAAAACTTGAATTTTAGCTTCGCTTCCGTTAATCTCGATGACTTCCGATTTTAGCCGGACTCCATCGAGCTTGACCATCGCCACCTCCCCCTGGCGGATGCTGCCTTCAAAAGCAACTTGTAGGAGGTTTCCGAAAGCTTTAACAACTTTCCCTTTTGCTATCATTTGATCTTGGGTCATAATGGTTCCTTCAACATGCTATCAACAATTTCTAGACCTTTTTGCTTACTTAGACGCAGCCATTTTTCGACGATAATTAATTTAACCATATAGGCTAACAGACGATCCATAGAGAACGAATCGATATTGATCATTTCATTAATTTTCTGAAATCGATAGTTATAATAAGCCTTTTGAAACGCCATCGGGTCATCATGATATCGTTTAAAGAGGGCTTGAGTTTCTGCATACTTCTCTGGCGGTTCATATTCTGCTGCATCTTTCTGAGCGATAATTTGAGCGACAAGTTCATCTTCAGGATCCTCATATTGCAGTTCCTTTACGACGTCCCTTCCCAGGAGTTTGGCACGAAAAGCTACTAAAATCAGCCGCAACTCTCTTTCCATCACCAGGAAACGTTTAAAAATCCCTCTTGCCTGTAAGATCTCATTGTGAAAAAAAGTCGCCAATAGAAGAGGAAAGTGTCGAATTCTCTCCTCATTATTTTCATACTTATCAATAAATTCAAAGACATAGGAAGGAAAAACAGAACGGGTGATCAACGCCTCTTCCATAGCCACGGGATCAAGGTTACCTGCAGGATCAAAGGCTTCCCCTTTCCAATAAGAACGGATATTTAAAATGTCATAATAAGCACGAAAGACAATCGCTTTCTTATAATCGCCAACAGAGAGGTTATCATAAAGCAAACGATCGAATTCAGCAAAACCAATTTCAGGTTTCTCATCGATGTGCAGGTCGGGCAGAAGTGTACCAACAAAATAATAGTTACCCATAAGTCCTTTAAGAATTAAATACTATCGCACGGAAATCTCTACGCACAAGATGGTTGGCGAGGAGTTCCTTAACGGCATCAGCAGACATCACAATGGTCACTTTTTTATTGTTGAGCTTAATTTGCGCTCCGCCAGAGAAGTTGCCTACAGTGACAGATTGATTTTTTAGGACTTTAAGGACATCTTGAAGCAATAATTCATTGACCTGTCTAGGTGTGACCGCAGAAGGAATCAGAGCGGTAAGATCGGCTGCTGTCCCTTCTTTTTCTATTGCTTTAACAATGGCATTAATAAAATTGGCGATGACTTTAGGATCTGAAACCCCATTTTCAACGAGCGAATAGAGGTTGTCTTTAAAAAATTTGTTCTCGATGGTCTCTCTTAAAGCCTCTACACTCTGCTGTGCCGCTTGATGCAATGACGACTGAAAAACACCCCGTTCGCGTTCAATAGAAGCTTTCGCCTCAGTAAGTAATTTTGCTGCTTCTTTATGAGCATCCGCAACAATATGCTCTGCCTGAAGACGAGCACTTTTGATGAGCGTTTGTGCCTCTTGTTGCGCCGGCTCTAGAGTCTCCTCTCGCAATAAAGTGCAGATCTGTTCAATTTTTTTCTTTCCATCTTCAATCGTCTTCATCGTGAACCGCCCAAAAAGTATTGTTAAAAAGAACACCAAGGACAAAGGACCTTAAGGACACCAAGGACCTTAGGGACGCCAAGGACTTATTCCCTTGGTTATCTTACATCACGAAAATGTTTTCAACAAAAATCAATCGATATAGACGGAAACGGTGTTTTATACCGTGCTTGATGTTTCTTCTACAATGGATACGCGCTGATATTTTTTATTTTCTTCTACCGTTGCTAAAATTGCATTAAGCACCGGTCTTCCTTCTTCAGAAGAAAAATATTCAGACACTTTTGATTTACAGAAGTCGGACCTTTCATCAGGAAGCATTTCCTCTTTTTTCCCAGCAATTTGAGCTAATCCTGGGTACATTCCAACATCTAAAGCTAACATTGTTGGAAAACGTTGAGGATAGGAAAAAGGCATATTTAAAAACATATTTACAGGTATGTCCCTTGATTTCCCTATTCCACACAGCAGCTTACTCCCGTGACAATCGAAGTCTAAATTCTCTAAACACTCAGCCAGTAAGGCAACAGTGTCTTCATCTTTCAATGGATCTATTGGCAACTCGGGAACAATGCGGGTAATAATATTCGTGGCAAGGTTTTCAATTTTTTCTCTAAGGGCAAGTTTAGCTACATTACTGGGATCAGTTCCAAGCTGCCGATCGATTTGGTTAATCGCTCGATCAAACAGCTTGCGAATCGCATTGAATTGCTCGAAATTTATCTGTTTACCATTGACTAATTTTTCTAACTCATCAAATTCCAATGCTAAATTTGTAATACGCCACCTCGTGAAATCAAGGCAAAACCCGCAAAAAAGCTGACTAATAAAAGAGATCGCGAAAAACAAGGCCTGAGTTGCCAAATTATGTTGAAATGACTCCACTTGTTGACTAAGTTGAGTGACGGAATCAACAGGACGACTTTCTGAAACTGACATAAAACCCTCTATATAAATTAAAAAATCGATCAACAAATTCAGGCTACAAGAAATTCATAGCCAAATACTCTATTTTTAAGATTATAATTCTTCTACAATAGCTCGCAATGTTTCTTCTAATTGAATACTACCAAAAATATCAAAAGCCAATTCTTTGCCTTCATCAGAAGAGAAATAACCAATTGTTTGTGATCGACAAAAAGCACGTCGCTCGTCCTCTGCTAATTTCTCTTTCTCTTGATAAATTTTCTCTAACTCAGGGTAATTAATTACAGGTAATAACATGAATTCAAGTTCTTCTGAAAACGTATATGGCCTAGAATCTATATCATCATCGCTTTTATCTGTACCAATGCCCTCACTCTCTTCCATAGGAGAGTCTTCTTTCGTAGAAGAGTCTTCTTCCATCTCTATTTTACCAACGTTATGGTCTTCTTTTATAAACGTTTCTAAAATAAGCCTATTTTGTTCCGAATCAAATTTTAAATTAATTAAACGCTGAGTCAATGCATCAACAAAATAAGGATCAGACAAAGGGCCTTTCACAGGAGGAGCAAATTTTACAACGACTTCTGAACCAATATCTCGAAGGCGTGAATCATCCATGCTTTGAACTGTAATTTCTGGTAGACTGTCTACATGATCGAGGTAGATGTAATTTACTTTTTCTAACAATATCTCAATTTTGCCACCAACAGATTGACTAAGATATACAAATTTTATCCCAGATAAACTTTCTGTACTCTTAGTTTCTTCGCCACTATGCCGTGATTTTATTCTATTCAAAGCCCCTTGCATTAGCTGTACAGTCATTCGGAGATCCAAGCATTCCTCTATCGACTTAGGGCCTATCAACTTGCCATCAACCAATTCTTCTAACTTATCAAGTTTTGTTGCCAGTTTTGTTAAAGCCAGTTCCTCTGAAAGGTTATCTAGTTCGCGCAAAAAAGCAAAAAGAGAATTATGTTTTCCTAATTGTAGTAGAGCAAGAGTTTGCATTCTTTGATTGAGATCTCTTCTAATCCCTCGACTCGAAGGAGTTTCGCATTGATTTCCCATTTGGTCCATCACCCCATTAAAGATCTTACGGATAGCATTAAATTGATCAGCACTGACCTGACCATAATCCACCAAATCTCTTAAATCATCCAATTCTGCAGCCAGATTCGTTGCTCGCCACTTTACAAAATCGAGACTAGTCCCTGAAAAAAAATAAGCAAATAAAGACACCACAAAAAATAAAACCTGAGTCCCCGGATTATGTTGAAATGACTCCATTCTTTGACTAAGTAAAGTCACCGCATTAACACGACTGCTTTCAGAAACTGACATAAAACCTCTATAATAATTAAAAATATTAAAAGTAGATTATACACTTTTTACTCTAAAAAGTCAACCATTAATTTAACACATTTAACACATTAATTTAAAATCTTACCAGTCTATTAATTATTTTGAATATCGGTTATCGGATAAAAACAAACTATATCGAAAATGCCTTAAAGAGTAACATATACCGAAACGCATTCAAAAATCGAATTTTTGAATGCGTTTCGGTATATGTTCTAAATCATGCTGATTCTTAAGTGTTTGCCAACTGCGACAGCTGCATTAAATAAGAGATCGAATATTTTCTTGATTCTCTATAAAACCTGAATTTTTTATTTTGTAAAAAATGAAGTTTGTGATATAGCTTAAAAAAACATTCAAATTCTCAAGGGGTTTATATGGAAATACCGTTATTATTAGAAAATAATTCAGGATCAGTTCCTGCTCCTTTTTCCATAAATAGCCCTTCACCAAATCAGGTAACTATACATATTAATGGATTGAAAAACAACACACCTGTTAACTCCACTAGTTCAAAATGTTGCTCAACAGGAATTTCATATACTGTTCTTAATTACGCTACAGGAACGATTTCTATTATCACCGGGCTTTGTATTCTTGCTTTTGTTAATAATCCTTCATCTGCAACGACCACATGTTCCTCCATGATCGTAGTAGTCGGAAGTGGTATGTTACTTACAGGAATGGTTCGTTCATGGTGTTGCTGCCGAATGCAGTGTTGCCCATAGCTCGATCAACAAAACATCTTACTAACATTAAGAAATTTAATTTATATTCAACATTCGACGGCGCCAAAATGCCTTTGGGCATAAAACAAAAGCCATAAACTCTATGAAAAAATTTATCTTTTTATGTTTATTCCTTCCGTTCCACCTGATTGCCGCTAATATAGCGGTGGTCTCAATGGCGATAGGGGACAATTATATCGAAGATGTCATGCCGGGAATCGACAGCAAGCGGGCCTATTGTGACATGCATGGCTACGATTTTTTTTGCGCGTCCGAAAGTTTAGATCCCACTAGACATGTTGTGTGGTCGAAAATATTATTCATAAAAGAAGTGATGAACCAAGGAACTTACGACTGGATTTTTTGGACTGATGCAGATGCGGTTATCTGTAACCCAACCATCAAACTAGAAGACCTCATCGACGACAACTTCGATGTCATCATCTCGAAAGATTTTTATGGCATTAATGCAGGGCATTTTTTTATTAAATGTTGTGACTGGAGCCTGGCATTTCTAGATAAGGTATATCGCCACACAGACTGCATCAACCACATCTGGAGAGAGCAACGAGCGATCATTGTCGAATATAAAAAAGCGGCAATGAAAACACACTTCAAAATCATTCCCCAACGCCTTATCAACTCATACTCGCCGGAAAAAACTTACAATGCAAAATTTCAGTTAGACGATGTTATCTATCAACCAGGAGACTTTCTCATCCACTTCCCCGACCACCATACTGGTTACTATAACCTCCTTAACAAATACTCTTTTTTAAACAATCCTGAATACGTACCCCCTACAAACGAATAGGCTTTATCATGCTCAATTATCGAAACTTTTATATTCTCTTTTTACTTCTCACCACCAATCATGCCTTCTCCGAATCACCAGAGGCCAATGCACCTCAAAATAACCATAAACAAACATATCTAGTTCTAACTGCACCAGAAGGATGGCGTTCCATGGAGGCTAAAGATCTCTCTCCAAGCGTCAAAATGATGGTTGTCGGCAAAGGAGATTATGAATTCCCCCCCTCTATCAATATCGGCACTGAAGTTTATCCTGGCACGCTAAAAGCCTATCTAAAACGAATCAAAGAGATCAACTCTTCAAAAGGAGCCGAATTCAAGGATCTAGGAACAATTAATATCGAGGCTGGAGTCGCTAGCCTATCTCAAGTGGATAAAAAGACCGAGTGGGGCAATGTGCGCATGATGCATGTGATTTTCAAAAAAGATGACACGATCTACATCGCAACGGCAGCAGCGAGACGAGAAGAATTCCCTACCTTTTATAAGAGCTTTTTCAACGCATTGAAGTCTTTAAAATTCGAGGAACGTAAGTGAGACTGGAAGGACTGGAAAGCTATAGCAAAAAGACAAAGGAAAAAGGACCTTAAGGACAAAGGACAAAGGACAAACGACGCCAAGGACACCAAGGACCTTAAGGACAAAGGACAAAGGACAAACGACGCCAAGGACACCAAGGACCTTAAGGACACCAAGGACGATGGACAAAGAACACAGGCCCTAAGGATCCAAAAATGTGGTGCCCGTCCTTGGTGTCCTTAAGGTCCTTGGTGTCCTTGGCGTCGTTTGTCCTTTGTCCTTGAGGTCCTTTGTCCTTAACTATTGATCATCGTGGTTAGGAGCTGGATCGAAGACTTCAGAGATAACTTCTTCGTGAGTTTTTCGTTGCAGATAAATACTCTCTTCTTGTTCTTGAGAGAGCTCTAAAGGTACAACGGGAACTGACTCTTCTACTATTAACTCTGTTGCAGCAACGGAAGCTGCTTTTTGCTCTTCTTTCGAATAAAATGCGTCTTTAAACTCTGCACTTTCACGATAACGGGCAATCGTATCCGAAATGAGCATTGGAGGAGGAGCTATCAACCCCGAAAATGGAGGAGAAATAGGTTGTGTTGAGGGAGGGGCTTGCTTTTCCTCTGTAGAACTACCAGCAGAATCGTCCGTTTCGTTTCTAGGTGCAGATTTCTCCCCACCATCCTCTTCACTCACCTCATCACGACCACGACGACGGCGAGATTGACGGCGACGTTCTTTCTTTTTATCAGAGCGAAGATCATGAGGTTTATCTACAACTGCATGAGATTCTTCATCGATCTTCTCTTCAGAGGTTTCTTCATCCCTTGTCGATTGTTGTTCCGTCCGATCATAATTCTGTTCACGCTCACGTTGGGGGCGGTTTGAAGATTCACGACCACCTGCAATTTTGATCGTGCGATCAGGAGCAACGTTTTTGAGCACCATACGGGCTTCACGCACCTCCAGGATCTCATAATCAGTTGCAGGGACAAAAAACATTTTAGGACGTTCTAAAGAACGAAAGAAAAATGAATGTCCAAAAGAAACGATTTCAACAGCATCGACAAAATATTCTTCTTGTCCTGTACTTTTGCTGCTGCGGACGACGAGCTTGCATCCCTCTCTTGGGGTCACAACTGTTTCAATAATAGGTTCGCGAGTAAAATCCACGTGATTCAATCCAATGTTAAAATTTAATGATTCTTCGATGCCATATATAGAAGAAGATCGACAATGCGGCAAGAATAACCCATTTCATTATCGTACCAGGCAATGATTTTATAAAACTTATCATTAAGTGCTATTCCCGCGCCTTTATCAAAAATTGCGGAATAAGTGCTGCCTATAAAATCAGAGGATACGAGTTCTTCATCACAATAAGACAAAATACCTTTCATAGATCCATCAGCGGCAGTTTTCATTGCCTGGCAGATCTCTTCATACGTTGTTGTCCTGTTAAGCTTTACTGTTAAATCAACAACAGAAACATCAACAGTAGGGACACGCAACGCCATGCCTGTCAACTTCCCCTTTACTTCAGGAATACACAAACCAACAGCTTTAGCAGCCCCTGTAGATGATGGAATAATGTTTTGGCTAGCACTACGACCGCCACGCCAATCTTTTTTGGATGGACCATCAACGGTGTGTTGCGACGCTGTTACAGAGTGGACTGTTGTCATCAGTCCTTCATCAATACCAAAATTATCCAGCAATACCTTTGCAATTGGCGCTAAGCAGTTAGTCGTACAAGAGGCATTTGAAACGACTTTATCAGTTACCGGATTGTATTTCAAATGATTTACTCCCATAACGAATGTGGGAAGCTCTCCTTTGGCCGGAGCTGAGATAATGACGCGGCGAGCGCCTGCGAGAATATGTTTATTTGCTCCCTCAGGAGTTGTAAAAAGACCAGTCGATTCAATGACATAATCGACCTTCAATTTTTCCCAAGGAAGTTTTTCCGGATCTTTTTCAGAAAGGACAAGGGTTTCCTTGCCATTTACGACGAGGTAGCCATCATGGGTTTCAACAGTAGCGTCAAAGATCCCATGTGTCGAATCATGCTTTAAAAGATAGGCTAGATTATCTGCAGGAACTAAGTCATTAATCGCCACCACATTAATATTGCCACGAGCGGCCATTAAGCGAAATGCTAAACGACCAATCCTCCCGAAGCCATTAATTGCGACATTAATAGACATAAGTTCCCCTTTGTGGAGTGTTCAGACTATTCGCTGAGATACTCAATCACACAAGACTGAGCGTTATCGCCAACTCGTTTATGGCTTTTGATGATCCTGGTGTATCCACCATTCCGATTAGCAAATCGCATTGCCAACGAGTCAAAAAGCTTATCGATTACATTACGGTCAGTATTGTAAGCAATTGTGTTACCTGCTTTAGCTGCACGAGCCTCTTTATCCGTTAACGGATTAAAGCGAATCATCATATCAGCAATTGCTAAACGTCTAGCTGCAAGGGTACCCTTTTTCGCCAAAGTAATCATACGATCAGCGTGAGAGCGCAGTGCTTTAGCCTTTGGTAATGTTGTCTCAATGCGTTCATTTTCAATAAGCGCTTTAAGCATGTTTGCAAACATGCAACGTCTATGAGATGATGTACGATTAAGTTTGCATGTGTTTTTTAAATGTCTCATGATTATTTACTCTTCATCTTGTTCTAAGTCTACGTTTTTACGACTCTTTTTTTCTACTTCTTTTTCCTTCCGCCCTTTTCTTTCTTCTGCATGATGTTTAATGCGTTCTTTCACATTTTCAGTTGTGATTCCATAGCGGGCAAGATCCATTCCAAGGTGCAGTCCCATTTCATGCAATTTGGCTTTGATTTCATTAAGAGATTTCTTACCAAAATTGCGGAACTCAAGCATTTTCTTTTCAGGGATGGCAACCAATTCAGCAATTGTATCGATATTCGCACCACTTAAGCAGTTCGTTGATCGGACAGAGAGTTCGATTTCATCGATACGCAAAGCCAATTTCTCCATCATTTCATCTTTATCAGTGTCATTATCCAATAAATCTTCATCGAAAGAGAGATCTAAAACTTCTACGTTGCTAAACACTTCAAAATGTTTAACGGCAATCTGAGCAGCAAAACCGAGAGCTTCCTCTGGTGTGATACGTCCATCTGTCGTGACGTCGAGGATTAGTCGATCAAAGTCGGTATCTTGACCAACACGTGTGTTTTCAACATAATAATTCACGAGTCGTACTGGAGAAAATGCTGCATCAAGAAGAATTTCATCTGAAGTGCGATCGCGGATCACATGTCTTTCTGAAGGGACATATCCCCTTCCAATAGCCACGCGCAAATCAATTTGACGGGACATTGGCTTACTGACTGTAAACAGGTGCAATTCAGGATTAACGACTTCAAAAATATCATCCTTGATGACATCGCCTAAAGTCACATGGTAATGTCCTTTATTGCTGTCTAAATCTTCCTGAGTGATTTCCAATGTGCTTGTAATCACACGTGGTTCATGAGAAAACAATACATCGCTCATTGGCAATTTACGCAAAAGAGCCCCTTTGAAATTCAAGATGATGTTAGTCATATCCTCTGAAATTCCCTCTATCGACATGTATTCATGGGGAATCCCTTCAATGCGCAACGAAATAATTGCCGGTGCCTCCAACGAAGAAAGCATCATGCGTCTCATAGAATTGCCCACTGTATGACCAAAACCTCTTTCAAAAGGTTCTGCGACAAAACGAGAATACATTAGTGTCTTCGTCGTCTCGTCTAGGGTAATGTTTTGAGGCATTTCAAACTTGCCATATTTAACAGACATGCTGTAACTCCTGAATAGTATAATTTTTTATCAAAAAGGGCTGCTGCAAAATCCAAATCCAATTAATTTTCAGATTATTTCAAATCGAAAATCGATCAAAAAAATCCAATAATCGGTAAACACTGAGTCTTGCAATATGCCGAAGGTAACTCAAAAACCTAAACGCGTCTACGCTTGCGTGCACGGCATCCATTATGAGGCACTGGAGTTACATCTCTGATTGCTGTAATCACCAGTCCTGAGCTCTGCAGCCCTCTCACTGCTGATTCTCTTCCCGCACCAGGGCCTTTAAGATCAACTTCAACTTCTTTCATTCCAAATCCCACTGCAATCTTAGCAGCATCTTGAGCGGCTACTGTAGCAGCGAATGCGGAGGATTTTCTGGAGCCCGAAAAATTTACTTTTCCTGCTGAGGACCAAGCAATTACACGACCGACCGGATCGGTAATTGCAACGATAGTATTATTAAAAGTTGCTTTTACATGCGCAATCCCTGATGGCACATTGTAATTAGATTTTTTTTTTGATTTAACAACTTTTTTATTTGCTGTAGGTTGCTTAGACAATTAAAGACTCCTCTTATTTTTTCTTGTTGGCAACGGTCTTACGACGACCCTTACGTGTTCTAGAATTCGTTTTTGTCCGTTGTCCACGAACAGGCAAACCTAAGCGATGACGTTGACCGCGATAGGAATGGATGCTAATAAGACGTTTAATGTTATTTTGGACTTGACGGCGCAAATCACCTTCAACCACATATTCAGCTTGTAGTAATGCGTTAATACGAGCGATATCATCCTGCGTTAACTTATGTGCACGCAGACTAGGATCAAGACCGAGCTTAGCAATAATCTCTTGCGCTCTGTGGCGACCTACTCCATAAATATACGTTAAGCTAATTTCTAAACGTTTATTATCAGGTATATCGATACCGATAACTCTGGGCATTGGATACTCCTCTTATTAGATGCGATAGCATCTCTCAATGTTTTTAAATATACCTTATACTATCTCGGCTTTTCTTCCGATGCATAGTAACAAACTTCTACTTTTTCTGCAAAGCAATTCAAACTCAATCTAACGACCTCTAATACGTCCCTTCTTCATAAAACCATCATAGCGCTTCATCAAAAGATGAGATTCTACCTGTTTCATCGTGTCTAAAACGACCCCTACAAGGATAAGCAACGCTGTACCGCCAAAGAAATAGCTAATCGTCTGAGAAACACCCAAAAATCGACCAACAATCGTCGGTAGGATAGCAAGCAAAGCTAAAAATATCGCACCAAGCAAAGTGATTCGACTCATCGTACGCTCAAGATAATCCTGAGTTGGTTTTCCTTGACGAATTCCTGGGATAAAAGCTCCATTCTTCTTCATGTCAGATGCTATCTGATCGGGGCGGAACTGAGTTGCCGTCCAGAAATAGGTGAAAAAGACGATTAAAAGGACATAAAAAACCAAATGCAATGAACTTCCTGGCGAAAGCCAGTTAGCAACATCACCCAACCAATTTCCTCTACCAGCAAAAGCACCTAAAGTCGCTGGGAACATTAAAAGTGAAGAAGCGAAAATAACAGGGATGACTCCAGCATAATTGACCTTAAGAGGGATATAGGAATTGCCCCCCTGAACTTCTTTGCGGCCGACAACACGACGAGCGTACTGTAATGGAATCTTACGGCACCCTTGAATAATCATAATTGTTGCTAGTGTGACGATGACAAACACTCCAGCCAGCACGAGAATAGAGGAAAAATTCATTTGCCCAGGTTCTTGGGAATCGAGATTAAGTTGCTGAAAAATCATTCCAAAAGCTGTTGGGAGCTGAGAAAGAATACCGATAGAAATGATCAAACTCATTCCGTTACCAATTCCTTTCTCTGTAATTTGCTCACCGATCCACATTAAGAAAACAGTTCCTGTCGTCATTGTGGCAATCACAACCAAATAAAACAACCAAGGAAAACCAAGGATCTGAATGTCGAGAAACTCCCCGGATACAATGCCAGGACGAGAAAGGTTCATTTGTAGGGCATACTTAGCAAATAGAGCTGATTGCAAAAAGGAGAGAACCACAGTGAGCAGACGAGTCATCTTATTAATTTTACGTTTGCCTTGATCGGGATTCTCTTTAACCTCTCTTTGTAGCGAAGGCCACAGCGCAACTAAAAGCTGGAGAATGATCGATGCAGAAATGTAAGGGACCACACCTAAGGCAATCACCGTCATCTGAGAAAAAGCACCGCCGGAAAAAATATCAACCATTTGGAAGAGGTTTTGTCCTCCGCCAGTAGCATGGCGGAAAAAACTCACAGCTATCTCACCATTTATTCCTGGGACGGGAATAAATCCGCCAATACGGCAGACAACAAGCATGAGTAGTGTAAAAAGGATTTTCGATTTTAACTCTGGAACTTGTGCGACTCGTTGAATTTCTTGAAGCATTGACCACACTCTGTTAAAGTTTAGTTTTTTATCACTTAATCAGGCTAAATGGAATTTTAGCCTCTTCAAGCTTTTCTTTAGCTGAAGCAGAGATCGAATGTGCTTCGATTTTCACTTTCTTTTTCAATCTACCTTTGCCTAAGATTTTTACCAAGACATTGCGTCCTTTGAAAAAGCCACGTTGCATCAAAGTTTCTGCATTAACAGTTTCTCCATCACGATAGGCATGCTCAATCTGATCTAAATTAATCGGTTGATAAGCCACACGGAAAGGAGCATTGCTAAAACCGCGAATAGGGATTTTCATGAACAATCTAAACTGTCCACCCTCATAGGTATAACGACGTTTGTAACCAGAACGCGCACCCGCACCTTTTTCACCACGTCCGCAAGTTTTTCCTAAACCGGAACCTAATCCTCGACCAACACGCTTAACACTTTTTACTGGTCTACAGCAATTTTTAAGTGATCCTAATGTCAACATGATCTACCGTCCTCTAGTCATTCTGATCTCTTCTCGACTACGCAACATCGATAAAGCTTTGAATGTCGCTTTAACTTGGTTAATTGGGTTACTTGAACCTAAACTTTTTGCCATCACATTTTTAATGCCAGCCATTTCAAGAACTGAACGCACTTTAGAACCGGCAATTACACCAGCGCCATCTGGAGCTGGTTTCAAGAGGAGATCAGCACCATCCCAACTTGCAAGAACTTCGTGAGGAATCGTATCGCCTTCTCTTGGATAGGATGTCAGCTGCTTACGTGCAGACTCTCCCCCTTTGCGAATGGCGTCTGTCAATTCGTTTGCTTTTGCAAAACCAAAACCTATACGTCCTTTGCCGTCACCGACGAGGATGAGTGCTGAAAAACTGAACTTACGTCCACCTTTCACAACTTTTGAACAGCGATTGATATGAAGAACTTTTTCTGTCAAATCGCTATTAGGTTTGTCTTTTTTTGTATCGCTATGTTTAGCCATTGAGCACCTTAATTTAAAATTGCAATCCTGCTGCGCGGGCACCATCGGCTAACGCTGCCAAGATACCATGATATTTAAATGGACCGCGGTCAAAAATAACTTGATTAATGTTTTGTTGCTTTGCGATCTCAGCTATTTTTTCACCGAGTTTCGCTGCTGATAGTTTGTTTTTCTTCGCAAACTCTGTCCCTTGAAACTCCGTTGCAAAGGTAGCTACAGCACCAAGAGTCTTGCCTGCTTCATCATCAATGAGCTGAGCATGAATGTGCTTATTGCTTTTGACAACGCAAAGCCTTGGTTTCAAGTTTGTTCCACGCAATTTCTTACGAACTCGAAATGCACGGTTTTTTCTAACTTTTTCTTTCTTAACTAAAGTACTTCTCATACAATCCCAATCTTTAAATATACAGCGAATCTATTTCTTCGCAGCTGCTTTACCAGCCTTCTTACGCACGTATTCACCTACGTAACGAATCCCCTTGCCCTGATAGGGTTCAGGAGGTTTCACCGCTCGGACAGTTGCAGCAAATTGTCCAACTTTCTGTTTATCAGCACCTGTCATGGTGAGCATCGTGTTTTTTTCTATTTTAACAGTCACTCCTTGAGGAATCGGTAGTTTCGTCGGATGAGATTGACCCACTTGAATGTCGAGTAAAGTTCCTTGGACTGCAGCACGGTATCCCACGCCAATCATCTCCAACTTGACTTCAAACTCTTTGACAACTCCATGAACCATATTATCGATGAGCGTGCGATAAAGACCGTGGTAATTATTGCCATCCGGATGGGCAGAGCTTACTGATACATGAACATTTCCAGCTTCAACACGTACTTCGATTTCCGGAACGATTTTATACTGTAGAGTTCCTTTTGGACCTTTTACAGTGATTACGTTCTCAGCGACTTTAACATCAACCCCACTAGGAATCGCAACTGGAAGTTTACCTTTTCGAGACATTCGATATTACTCCTTATAACGATTGGAAATAAAAACCTATTTCCATCTTTTAATTTTTTACCAGACTAAACAGAGGAGTTCTCCACCCACATTCTGATTAATCGCTTCGCGACCAGCCATGACACCTTTAGAGGTCGATACAATGGATAAACCACATCCACCATAAAAATGAGGAATGTCTTGTCGGCTTACGTAACGACGCAACCCAGGTTTTGAAGTGCGTTGAATCCCTTGGATAACGGATTTGCGTCCATTAGTGTATTTCAAAATGATTCGTATAGTACCACGATGAGGTTCCGTATGATTTACCAAATAACTTTCGATAAATCCCTGTTCCTTCAAAATCTCTGCAATATTTTGCTTGATTCGACTCCAGTCAACGTCAACATAGCGGTGCTGAGCTCTTGTGGCATTACGAATTCTCGTGAGAAAATCGGCGATAGGATCGCTAACGGCTGCCATAGGTTATTTCTCCTTAATTAAGCTGCTACCGTGATCGGTAAATTTTTAAATGGTAGACCGAGCAATCGCAATAATTCGACACACTCGTCATCTGTTGCTGCAGAAGTCACAAACGTAATATGCATCCCCTGCGTTTTTTTCACTGCGTCAAGATTGACATCAGGAAATACTTGCTGGTCAGTAAGTCCAAGCGAATAATTCCCACGTCCATCACACTTACTTGGAAAGCCTCTAAAGTCACTAATACGTGGACAAGCGAGGTTGAAAAAGCGATCCATAAACTCGTACATGCGAACACCACGAAGAGTTACTTTAATACCGATAGGTTGCCCTTCGCGCAGTTTAAAGTTTGAAATCGCTTTTCTCGCTTTGACAATCACCGGTTTCTGTCCAGACAGCTGCGACAATTCGCTAACGCAATCTTGGATAGAGTTCTTATCCTTAGAAGCCTCTGCAATTCCCATGTTAATGACGACTTTAAGAACTTTCGGAATCATCATTGGGTTTGCAAATGCAAACTTCTTCTGGAGCTCGGCTTTAACTTCGTTAAGATATCTTTGCTTTAACCTGGACATTTCTTTTCCACTCATTTATGATTTTTTTATGGATCGGTGAAGGACTTCTCGTCCATCTACATTAGAAACCAATTGTTTTTTTCCGTTGGCAGCTAACTTAACTTTCAATTTCAGTGGTTGCTTTTCAGCGTTACACACTTTAAGATTTGAAACGTTAATCGGTCTTTCCAACTTTAGAATGCCTCCCTGCGGATTCAACTTAGAGGGCTTCACATGTTTTGTACAAAAGTTAACTCCCTGAACGACAGCTCGATCGCCTTTGCAAGAGAGAACAGTACCAGTCTGGCTGGCATGGTTCCCTGCAATAACGAGAACAGTATCGCCCGTGCGAATTTTTTTACTTCTATTAAAACAATATTTTTTTGCTTTCCTAGAGATCGGTCCTTGTGCCAGTCGTTCTCTAGTATAATTATTCTTCTTTTTCATCCATCCCTCACGGTGTTTAAATCACTTCAGGAGCTAGCGAAGCAATTTTTAAAAATTCGCGATCGCGCACTTCACGAGCAACCGGCCCAAAAATACGAGTGCCGCGCGGGTTATTTTTATCATCGATCAGAACGCAACTGTTGGAATCAAAACGGATTTTGGTTCCATCAGGACGTCTGATATAACTTTTTGTTCTGACGATAACTGCTTTAACAACATCGCCTTTCTTTACGCTGCCATCTGGATCTGCTTCTTGCACTGAACAAACGATAATATCGCCTATGTGTGCATAGCGTCGTCTCGATCCGCCAAGCACTTTAAAACACTTCACTCGTTTTGCGCCTGTATTATCAGCGACCTTTAGCTTACTTTCTTGCTGAATCATGTTTAATTACTCCGGTTTAGGCCACAACGCGCCAGCGTTTTAATTTCGATAATGGTCGTGTTTCTTCGATGACGACAACATCTCCAACTTTTAGAGGCTGCTCATTGTGAGCATACACTTTTTTAGAACGAGTAATCACCTTACCGTATTGAGGGTGAAGAAATGTACGTTCTATTTTGACCACAACAGTCTTTTGCATTTTAGTCGACGTTACGACTCCTTTTTGGGTCTTACGTCTTGACACTCTCACTTCTTGTTCCATTAGTTACCTCTCGCCGGTTTAGAAATACCCAATTGCTTTTCATGTAAGACCGTCAGCAAACGAGCTTTCTCTTTTTTCTTTAATGGAATTAAATGGGGCTTCTCATTTTTCTTAAGCCGCTTCACTTCATTCACAAGAGTATACAACTCTTTATTGATTTCATCGACGGCATTAACTAACTCATCGACCGCCATATCTCTTAGTTGACTTGCTTTTGTCATTGATCTTCCTTAAACTTGTTCTACACGTTCAACAAAGCGGGTTTTTAATCCCAATTTTGCAGCTGCACGCCTTAGGGCGTTTTGAGCCATTTCTCTTGGGACGTTTGCCACTTCAAACAAGACTCGACCTGGGCGGACAACGGCGACCCAATGATCGACGGCCCCTTTTCCTTTACCCATACGCACTTCAGCTGGTTTCTTTGTCACAGGTTTATCTGGGAAAATGCGAATCCACACTTTACCACGACGTTGGAAGTAGCGGTTAATCGCCACACGACAAGCTTCGATCTGTTGGTTGGTGATCCAACCACGCTCTAGCACCTGCATTCCAAACTCACCGAAATGTACAAACTGAGCACCTTTGGTCAATCCACGGAATTGACCCTTCATCCTCTTGCGAAATTTAGTTCTTTTTGGGATTAAAGCCATAGCTTATGCACTCTCCTTCTTAGCAAGTGCGTCATCGCCACGATAGATCCACACTTTTACTCCAATACTTCCATATGTCGTTTCTGCACGTCCAGTACCATAATCGATGTCAGCACGAAGCGTATGCAACGGCGTACTGCCTTCTTTATACCATTCGGTACGAGCGATTTCAGCTCCACCAAGACGTCCTGAACACTGCACTTTAATTCCGATTGCACCTGCTTCCATCGCAGACTGCATTCCCTTTTTCATCGCACGTCTAAAAGGAATACGGCGCTCTAGTTGCTTAGCGATTCCTTCTGCCACAATTTTAGCATCGAGATCTGGGCGTTTAATTTCTTCAATTTCAACCCAAACTTCTTTGCCGGTCATTTTTGAGAGTTCACCTTTAATGATGTCGATCTCTGAACCTTTCTTTCCAATGACCAAACCAGGTCTTGCTGTGCAGATTGTCAACTCTATTTTTTCGCTCATACGGCGGATTTTAATTTGCGACGTCCCTTGACATGCAGGCTTTTTCATCAAAAAGGCACGTAATTTAAAATCTTCAATGAGCAGTTTAGCAAATTCTTTCTTATTTGCATACCATTTTGAGCGCCAGTTCTTGTTACAAACAAGTCGGAAGCTGGTTGGATTTACTTTTTGTCCCATGAATTACTCCTTACCTGTGCTAACAATAACAGTGAAATGGCTCGTTCTTTTCAAAATAGCATGACGACCACCACGATTTTTTGGTTTTGCACGTTTTAATACAACCCCTTGATCAACACGCACTTCTTTGACTACTAAGTTTTCACGGCGGCTTCCAAGCTGTGTTTCAGCATTAGCGACGGCGCTATCAAGAGTCTTTTTGAGAAGACGTCCACCTTTAAGACCGCAGAACATCAGCTGAGATGTTGCCTGAGGAACGCCAAGTCCGCGGATCAAACCTGCTGCAAGCCTAGCCTTACGAGGACTTATTCTCACATGTTTACTAATTGCAATTGCTGTTTCCATTAGTTAGTCTCCTAGGCTGTCGCTTTTTTAATTGGATGGCCTTTAAATGTGCGCGTAGGTGAAAATTCCCCTAGTCGATGTCCCACCATATTATCAGTGACAAAAACTGTAAGAAATTTATGCCCATTGTGCACCTCGAATGTATGCCCGATCATTTCGGGAATAATCATCGACCGTCTAGACCAAGTCTTAATTGGTTTTTTTGTTGACTGCTTATTTTGATCATCGACTTTTTTCTGAAGATGATGATCAACAAAAGGGCCTTTTTTTAGTGATCTACCCATAAAACCTACTTCTTCCTTCGATCTTTGACAATAAATTTATTGGACTTTTTGAGCGATCTAGTTCGGAGTCCACGAGTGAACTGAGCCCAAGGTGTTTGAGGGATGTTCCCTTTATGCTTACCTTCGCCACCACCGTGAGGGTGATCGACCGGATTCATCGCAGTACCACGAACTGTAGGACGGATACCCATCCAGCGTTTACGTCCGGCTTTTCCTTCAGAGCGCAAGTTATGTTCTGAATTCGATACAGCACCGAAAGTTGCACGGCAATTTTCATTGATAGAACGAATTTCACCTGAAGGCATACGGAGAGTTGCGTAACCGCCACTACGTGCCATCAACTGTGCAGACAATCCAGCAGAACGTACGAGTTTTCCCCCTTTTCCTGCTATCATCTCGATATTGCAGATCGTCGCACCAAGCGGCATAAATTTTAATTTCATGCAGCAACCGACGTGGAAAGGAGGCTCATCGCTGGTCTGAACGACATCACCCTGTTTTAACCCATGAGGAGCGAGGATATACCGTTTTTCCCCATCAGCATAATTAAGCAGTGCAATGTAAGCAGAGCGATTTGGATCATATTCAATTGAGGCTACTCGAGCTGGGATATTTTCCTTATCGCGTTTAAAATCGATGATACGATAATGGCGTTTATGGCCTCCACCTTTATGACGACAAGTGATATGACCGTTGTTGTTTCTACCATTTGTACGTTTTTTTGGTAACAACAGTGACTTTGTCGGTTTTACAGTGGCACGCCCCCCTTCGTTAGCACGAGTCAGAGTCTCGTTCATTGGCAACACGAGCTGTCGTGTACCTGGAGTGACTGGACGATATTTCTTTAACATTTGCTTTCAACCCTTATTGTACGATTAAAGCGCATCTAAACTATCGTCATTTCTTAAAGAAACGATAGCTTTCTTAAATGATTTTGTCATTCCACGGCGACCGCGGACACGACGTTCTTTTGGTTTGACGTTAATTGTGTTAACGCCAACGACTCTAATTTTTCTTTCGCTATAGATTTCTTCTATAGCCCAAGCGATCTCTTGTTTGTTTGCCAATGGATCGACGATAAAGACATACTTAGGAGTCCCACAACGTGAGAGGCAAACATTAGATGTCGCAGTTTTTAGTCCTTCAAGCACCTGTGTCTTTTCTGTCACATGGCGGTGTTTGATAATTTGGTAAGGGTCTCTTTTCATAGTTTATCCTTCTAATCCTTCTAGCAGAGCCATTGGCTAAGTTCATGCAAAGCAGACTCTGTCACGACTATTTCATGTGCGATCATAATATGATAGCCGTTGATGTTTTTCGCTAGAGAAAATTCTGTTTTGGGGATATTGCGTACACTCTTAACAAAGTTGCGATGTTGATCGCAATGTACGCTCACGCTTTTTTTAGTATCATTGACGCTAACTTCTGTATAGCTACCTTCACCTAAAAACAACACTCTTCCTTTGACGCCACAAGCTTTAACAAAGTTAGCAACTGTTTTTGTTCTCGGTGCATCAAGAGATGTCGTTTCGATCACGCGAACTTTATTCTCTCTGATTTTTTCACCAAGTAAAAATCGAATCGCCGCTTGACGCTCTTTTTTGTTGATGCGCACATGCTGATCGAATTTTGGTTTTGGAGAAAATACGCGGCCGCCACCTTTATATTGAGGGGATGACAATCGACCTTGACGCGAACGCCCTCCACCTTTTTGAGGGTGAGGTTTCTGCGTTGAGTGATTGACTTCAGAGCGTCCTTTTGTATTTGCCGACCACTGTCTAGCATTTTCTCTTAAGGCGACGATGTAATCTTTAATCATCTGCCCATTAGCTTCGGCATTAGCAAATGCTTCATCAACTTGAACTTGTCCAAGTTCTTTGCCTTCCAAACTATATTTCTTCAGAGTAGCCACAATGTAAACTCCATCTTCCGGTAATTATTTCTTTGAAGTAGTCACAACTACTTTTTCTTTTTCGCAACTGCTTTTTTCGTTGCTGGGGAGAGATAAACCAACCCATTACGAGGACCTGGCACTTGTCCAGCGAGAAGGATCACATTTTCTTCTGGAATAACAGAATGAACTTTAATATTCTGCACAGTGATTCTCTCATGACCCATATGACTTGCGCGCGGACCATTTGGTAAGCAACGACCCGGTGTACTACGCATCCCTGTCGAACCCGCATGGCGGTGGAAGCTAGAACCGTGAGCAGCTGGACCTCCAGCAAAGTTATGCAACTTTATCACCCCTTGATACCCTTTACCTTTGGACATTGCACATGCATCGACATAAGCAACATCAGCAAATTCGGCAATGGAGATTTCTTGTCCAGGTGTATACCCTTCAGTAGTTTCCATTCTCGATTCTGAAAGATGGCGAGCAAGGGCTGCACCAGCTTTTGCAAAGTGACCACGAATCGCCTTACTTCTTCTTCTCTCAATTGTGCGTGGATCTTTAACAACAACTTTTTCAAAACCCAACTGGATTGCATTGTATCCATCAATCTCTTTCGTTTTGACTTGCGTCACCACATTGGGCTCTACTTCGATAACCGTGCAGACCACGACATTACCTTTGTCATCAAAAAGCTGAGTCATTCCCCGCTTTTTTCCCATTAGCTTAAGCGCCATATGCTTATTCCTTAAAGTCAGTAATTAAACACTTTAAAATTCTTGGTTTTACCAAAGAACTTATTCCTCATTCAACAAGTGTAAAGGTACGCACGCAATGCGTTCTTTACAGTGCAAACAAGGGAACTATGCCATCAAAATCACGATTCGATTAGCATGAAATAGCGAGATTATCAGAAGCGGTTATTTTCACACAACACATTTTCTGCACATTCTTTCATTTTTTATGATTTTGCCTTCATAGAGACACCAAGAAGGCATAAATAAAATGAACGTTCAACATTTCTTTGTTGTTACGCGAAGCGTTTGGAAGTGCGAAAGCCCCCTTTCGCTTTGTTGCCCGAGATAAAGCGAAAGAGAACTTTCGCACCAAACGCTTCGCGTAGTAATAGATAAATTTTCAAACATAATTAGCAAGCGCGATCCATACCGATAAAATCAAATAGATCTTTAATTAATAATATGATAGAATCCTAATTTGCTTAAATAATTTAAAATTATCGTTAACTATAGGTAATCGAATGAGCCTTAATTTTGAAAGAAATTCATATTCAAATGTCGCAGACAAAAATTTTCGTGCAAGCAATGAGGGCATACTTCCTCCTCTTGGAGTAGTCTGCGAAGAAGAGACGACGGAAAGTTGGTTTGGACGTACAATTGCCGCTCTATCTGAAGCTATTTGGCCCGAAACGACCAAAACAGTTAATGGATTAGCCGAGGAAATTATTTTTGATCAGACAGACTCGCCATCTAATAATAAAAACAACTTTAAACCTCAAACCTCCTACACGAAAACTCAGCCGTCTAGCAAACAATCTGTAATAGATGAGGTAAGGAAGAACCCAAATAGCTTTTCTAATCTGAGTTACAACCTAAGAAATGATCCAGATGTTGTGGTCGCTGCTCTTAGTGGCTGCACAAGCGCTTGGCAAGCTGAAGAAGTAATCGATGCAGCCTGCCCTAATGCAAAAAACTATGAAAAAGTAGCTTTGGCCGCTATCAAAATAGATCCAACTCTGATTGAAAAGCTAAGCTATGGCGTAAGAAACGATCCAGACATTGTCGCTGCGGCTCTTAACGCATGCAGATCTTCTTTGCAAGCTGAAGAAGTAATCGATGCAGCCTGCCCTAATGCAAAAAACTATGAAAAAGTAGCTTTGGCCGCTATCAAAATAGATCCAACTCTGATTGAAAAGCTAAGCTATGGCGTAAGAAACGATCCAGACATTGTCGCTGCGGCTCTTAACGCATGCAGATCTTCTTTGCAAGCTGAAGAAGTAATCGATGCAGCCTGCCCTAATGCAAAAAACTATGAAAAAGTAGCTTTGGCCGCTATCAAAATAGATCCAACTCTGATTGAAAAGCTAAGCTATGGCGTAAGAAACGATCCAGACATTGTCGCTGCGGCTCTTAACGCATGCAGATCTTCTTTGCAAGCTGAAGAAGTAATCAACGCAGCCCACTCTAATGCAAAAAACAGCAAGAAAGTAGCTTTAGCCCTTATCAAAATAGACCCAACTCTGATTGAAGAGCTAGGCTATAGCGCAAGAAACGATCTAGATGTAATACTATTGGCGATAGAATTGTCCACAACACACACAATCCACAAAATTTGGAATTCTGTTGGATCCGATGCTGCATTTAATGAAACAGTAAGAGCTAAAGTTAGAAGCAAATATCCGCATTTTTTCCAAAATAGCTCTTCGTCTTCCAATACCTCGTCCTCTAACACCCGAAGCAATCCCAATCACACTTCTTATACAACAGCACCAAAAACGTGGTCTGAACCTAGCGACTTAAAAAACAACACTTCTGATGAAGCAAATATTATCCGCAGGATTTTGAAGCAGAGTTATCTTCAGTACGAAGACTTAATTACAACTGATGTTTCCAAATCAACAGCTAGAGATGTCCTGCGTCGATTGTTAGAACTCGATAAAAATGCATCAGATACAGAACTGAAAACTGCCTATAAGAAAACTGCTTTACGTATTCACCCGGATAAATTAAAATTACAATCAGGTGAACTCGCGTTTAAAATGCTAACTGCAGCATACAAGCAAGCTGAATTATAAACAGATCGCAAAAAGACTATGGGTGTAATTGAAAGCACGCTAATGATCTTTCCTGCGCCCGCTACCGGGGCGCATCTATTATGTCGCTATTACCCCGCTTTCCGCTCGCTGCGCTCGCTTCAAACGGGGCTAATCACATCCCTCCCTGCCGGGAGGTTCAAAAGGGCAAAACTTGAGCCTCCCGGTAGGGAGGGATGTGATTAGCCCCGTTTGAAGCGAGCGCAGCGAGCGGAAAGCGGGGAAAACATGGTAAATAAACGCGCCCCGGCAGCGGGCGCACGAAAAATTGCAGCGTACAACTTTTAATCACATCCAAAAACTATAAGGACAACCGATCTTAAGTGATCACCAAAACGTCGTTTGTCCTTTATTTTTTAGACCGCGGCACATCGATCACTTCCCCTTCTTTGAGTTTTCTCTTTTTTTGAAGACTTTTGATATTGGCATCTTCATCAAAGACAAGAAACGGAATTAAATCGGCTACAGAAGATCCAGAAGGTATTTCAATACTTCCTGGATTCTTCACAGCACCCTTAACGTAAACAGTCATCATCATCAAAGCAGGCACATCTACGTTTTTACCTTTTGTGATAGAGAGATCCATGCGATAACGCCTTAAATCAGCTTCAGGGGTTGTTTGGGCTATTTCAAGCAGGTCACGCATGACTATGGGCGAAGAAAAATGATAAATGCCGGGATATTTCACGCTGCCGCTAACAACGATTTCAAAGCATCGTCCGCCAACTTCGCAATTAAAAGAACTTAAGGATGTTGGTTTTTTAGGGAATGAAGTCATTGCCGCAAGTGCGACAATGACTGTAATGAGAACAAGAACTGCAAGCCACTCATGGACTTTTAGAGACTGAGAATCCACCTATCAAACAGCGACAGCGGTTTTTTTAACAGGATGATCCCAGTAGATCTTAATAAAACCAACCGTGTCGGCAAAAGCTCCACCAGCTGCTAGAGTAAGTGTAAACGGCCATGTCCAGTAGTTAATCGCTGTTAATGTTAAGGCGAGAGAGATCACAGCAATCTTCGTTGAAGCAGTAGCGATTTTTAACCATGAACTTACGCGATCGTTGTGAGATTTCTCAATGACCTTTTCCCATTCTCTTATTTTTACGTCAATAGCTTCTGCATCCTTAGATTTCTCAAGCTCGTCGGCAAGGGAAGCAAATTGTTTTGCTGCAATCTTCTCTAAACGACCTTGCAGAACGGCAATCTTGGCATTAGCTTCCTCATTCTTAGCTTCTAGGTTTTGAATGAGTTTGTTTTTAGCCATATAAGCTGCCAGCATTTCTTCAGATCCATGATCGGCCTTCATCTGTTCTTTTAAGTCTGCAATCGCCAATGCATTTTTCTCTACAGAGGCGGTCTTAGCAGCAATAGCATCCACATAGCGAGAGCTCACAGCATCTAGAGTTTCTTGGCGTCCACGACGGATCGCAGCAATTTCAAGAGGGCGAAACTTCCATTTTTGGATTTTCTCTTCAGCTTCCTGTGTTTTCTCTGAACAGCATCCCAATTTGCGTATTGCTTCCAAAACCCCTGCAAAAGAGCTTGCCGCGTAGGATCCATCTAAAGCAATCTTGAAATAAGTCAATTGGCCGATCGCAAGTTTTGCCATAAATGCCATTGGAATTACGGCGTAAACAGAGATCGCACGAATTAACTTAAACGAGCTGTGGACGAACAAGAGGACTTTTTCCCAGACCTTTTGAGCTGAGTTCGCTGGATCTGTGAAAAAGTATCTTCCATCAGTAGGGATAATGAATTCCGCTACCAAATTAAAGAAACCGACAGTTTCAATGACTTCGATCGCGTATCGTAATGAGTCTGCAATATTCAGCCAGCATAGCGCCAAGTTGCTAAGACATTCGCTAGCGAGTACGATGATCTTATTCGCCATTTTAGCGCCTTTTAAAAAGACAGGTATATCTTCTTGAATAGCAGCTGCTCTTTCAACGACGTAACCAGGACCAGTTCTTACTACCATATTATTTTCACTACTCATACAGCTCCTATATTAATCAATTCTTCAACTGCTTTTGGATTCGGTTCTTTTGTTGGCGCCCTCTTTAACTCTTCACTGTGTGTGATATTGTAAATAAAAGCAGTGAGAGTCAAGAAAAGGCATCCACCCCCTGTGATACCGAGACCGATCGTACCGACTGCAGATGACAACACCAACCCTCCAAAGACGACTTCAGCAACATAATGAATTGCATCCAATCCTGCAGCCGTTTTATATACTGTTGTCTCTCCCTGAGTAAACAGTCGTGTAAATGCCTCTACAGCCAGGAATCCGTAACAAAGCATCAGAGTTTTTGAGACAAAAGTACCAATTGAAATGCTAGTAATACAACTAAAAATACGTGCTTCACCCAAACGCACAGCGAAAGCCTGCAAAGAGGTGTAATTTGAAAGAAATGGGATGTTAGAGACGATAGCAGGAACAAAACTAAAGACACGCACTTCACCAATAGCTGCTGCAATCGTACTTAATGTACAGAAGCCCATTTGTTGCAACCACATGAGTGCACCACCGACATTCACAACGGCAAGGGTCGTCATCGCCGCGATCGTTAATTTATCTTGACCTTGGAATCTTGCGTTGAAGAAGTAATCAATGCTACCTATCAACATAACCAAGTTCAAGTTATCAGCTGTTGCTCCCAAAACTCGTTTCAATTTTGAAAAATAATTAGGGGCGTTTGATAATTGTTCAATCATTACGATGACATAACTCCCCAGCTTAGTGCAACATTGTTCAAATTTATTAACATCATTATTGATAAATTTTATTGAACTAAACAAAAAGACTACGGCATTATTTACTCCACCAATAACTTGTTGAAGCTTATTCGATATTCCATGAAGTGTATTCGATAATCCATCACCAAAGTCCTGATACCAAGACGAAGTGTTTGGTAACTGAATAGTACCAGTTACCGGCATAGTTCCAAACGCCATAATTCCCCCAATAAAGTGTTTCGGTATATATCAAAAAATCAAACTGCCATCATATTCAATAACAAAGATATTGTCAAGAAAAAGAATACTATAAAGAAAGCATACAAAACATGAAAATATAAATAGAATTTATTTTATTTTTTCAGTACCGCACCAAAAAAACCATCCATTCCATTAAATATAGGCAACGACTCAAATGGATCTCCAACTAACTCTAAACCATAAGTTTTAATAAAATGAGCGACTTGCTCCTGGTTTTCTTCCTTAAGCAGGCTACATGTCGCATAAACAATGTATCCTGAAGGTTTTAAAAAGCTTAATCCCTTTTCAAAAATAGTTCGTTGCTGCCCCACAAGACGTTTTAACATCGCATCGTCAAACTTCCATTTCATATCTGGATTCCGTCGCATTGTCCCCGTACCTGTACATGGAGCATCGACAAGCACCCAGTCCATTGCTTTTGTCAGTTTTTTCAATTTATTTTCTTCAGAACAAACAATTTGTGCATTTTGGATTCCTGCTCGACGGAGTCTTTTTCGAGAGTCATCTAATGCTTTTTGGCGAACGTCGTGAAGATAGATTTGCCCCGTATTTTTCATCTGGGGAGCAAAAGCCAGCGTTTTTCCTCCTGCGCCAGCACAAAAATCCATCACTTTTTCTCCCGGTTGCACCCCAACAAGCTGAGCAATGAGCTGACTCCCCTCATCTTGAATTTCAAATAACCCCGATCTAAATTCGGGCATTACAGAAAAATTAATTCTTTTTGGAAAAACAATTCCATAAGGAGCTTGTTGGCAAAGAATAACGCCATATTCTTCTTTCCATTTTACAAGCATCTCTTCTCGCGTTGTTTTCATGGCGTTTACACGGACGGTAGTGGGTGCTGCTCCATTGCTAATGGTACAGATTTCAATGGCTTTTGGCTCTCCATGGCTTGCTACAATCTGGTCAAAAAGCGCTTTCGGAAAACTCACCCGTACATGGGCAGGAATGTCTTTTCGATGCTTTAATGAGGAAAATTCAGGACTTAAAAAGATATCTAATCGATTCCCCCAATCACATCCATCAGTGCAGGTAAAATCTAGAAGTCCTCGCCATCTCACCAATGCATAGACGGTTTCAGCGATGTAATTTCTGTCTTTAGATCCTATTGCTTTATTTCCACGAAAATAATTACCCACAAAAAAATCGAGTGGCAGCGTCTGCTTTTCGTATTCTTGCATAATAGTCAAGATATGAAATTGACGAAATGGACGTCCCAATGAAAACTCCTTTGATATTATTTTGGATCAAATGCATGATTGAGGATGTTGGCAAGACGGTAACCTGCTAATGCTAATCTTTCAAACGCAATTAAGCGTCCCTTCTCAAGATATTCTTGCGAGGGTTCCGTATGGGGTTCTATGTCGCGATATGCCTCTATTCCAGCCTCAAAACTTTCTTGAGCCCATTCTTTAGCTGTGGATTCAAAAAATTGATCACAAAACTGTTCTTTAGGATATGCCATCGTAATTGTATTGGATAGATTCTCAATAAATTTTGCTGTGTTTTTATTGATTGGACGATTGTTTATACCTATGTTATCGACTAAAAGAATAGAGTCCCATAAGCCATGTAGATTTTTTTTAGTTAACTCCAGAGGTCCACTAAGTTCAAATTTATTTCCCCCCTTATCTCCTTCAGGAAATTTTTCTGAATATAGTTGGATGCAATGCATGGGGCAGTGAATATCGGCAACGACATGAAGAAGCACTCTCAATACAAACGCCTTTTCCCAATTGCCAGCTTTGGGGTTAGAGAGTGTCTCAATTCCCTTTTGAATGGCGGCGACTCCATCATTTCCTCGATATTTCAAAGATATTGCGGCTATTTCTTCTGATGAAAGAAAACCATCAGGAGAATAGGGACCTGCATATCCGTGCCAGGTTGTCACCATTCCCAGTCCTCTGTTTCGAATATCATCTAACCAACATGCCGCTTCAACAAATGTGGCACTATCGGGGCAATCAAATAGACCAATCAACTCGTTAACTTGTTTCCTAACATTCTCGTGCAGGTCTTTTTCTGCAATCTTTACCACAACCATATGTCCAGCATCCCACCAAGCAAAAAGAGATGTGTGCAATAGTATTAAACAAAAAACAATTTTAAATAATCCACGAAAATTCATATTTAGACCTATCACGAATAGTTGATATACTTTAAGCGGAAATTGTACCTTATAACCAAGTTTAATAGAAACAAAAATATTTAGAAATTTAATATAATAGTCAATGATCCCGCAGCAGTTCCCGCTGAAGTATAAAAATAACAGGATAAGCAAGATAGGTAGGATGTTAAAGAAAGAATTGTTAGTTTTTTATTGCCAACTTCACAAGAAACATGATAATTATTGTAAAAAAGTAGAGTCTAAGCCAAAATGCACCAGATAAAGAGAATACATTTTATTTGCCAAATAATATATTTATTGTTCGTGTCCGTCTTTTTTTCTTCTCTTATTTCCGAAAGAAACGATTGGATTACAGGATCGGACGATTATTTAAAATCCACACATTAATAGGAGACACATATGCTAAATTTACGAGGAGCTTTACCTTCAGTCCCAAAAACATTTCATATCACCAGAGGGTTGCATTTCCCAAAACAGACATCCCGTACAACAACTCCAAGGCATTTACTATCTTATTCCCTTCCTCCTCATTTAAAACAAGTTGAACAAGCACGTTCCATTTCGTTTTCGCCCGTCGAAAAAATCATTGAGAGTTTCAATGAATTACGTCTAAATCATGCTAAAGAAAAACTATGGAGACGTTTTGCTAGCTTAAATTCAACCTATGGATGCAACCTTCAACGAAACGAATTTGATCACGAAGTCAATCATATTCTTAGGAATGCTCCCATTTCAGGTGCACTCGCAGCTCTTTCATCCATAAATAAAATGCCCGACGGTCAGCTATACTATCTTTTTTTTCGTCTCAATGATACCTCACCAGCAAAATTATTAGCCGGGCATTTACAAAGATCCTGTTACTATCCCTACGGTTGCGGTGGAGGCGGCCCATAATAGACCTCTTTCGAAACTGCAATCCCGTTCCTCTGCCTGTGCCTCTGCCCGCCCTTTCCCGATTAATTTTTCTGCTGAGCCATTTTGACCAGAATCGATACTATTCGTACCATCAGTTCTCGACCCTTGACATATTTTCGCTCATCCAACAATTGTAACTTCTGGAAGTTTAATCGGGGAAGGGTGGGCAGAGGCACAGGCACAGGCAGAGGCACGGGATTACAGTTTCGAAAGAAGTCTATTAAAAATGCAATTGCATCTTAAAAAAATTTGAATAGAAACCATTCAATGCGATCAATTCCTCATGTGTGCCTTGTTCTTCAATTCCATTGTCTGTCAATACGACAATTCTTTGTGCATTTCTAACCGTTGATAAACGATGAGCGATCACGATGGTTGTACGATTATGGGTTAACTTTTCCAATGCATCCTGCACTGCTTTTTCACTTTCATTGTCAAGGGCACTCGTCGCTTCATCAAAGATAATAATAGATGGATCTTTCAAAAATACACGCGCTATACTTAGCCTTTGCTTTTGTCCGCCCGATAATTTGACACCACGTTGTCCGATATCTGTGGCGTATCCATTTGGTAGTGCCATGATGAAATCGTGGGCATTCGCCTTTGTCGCTGCTGCGATAATTTCCTCTTCACTAGCATTCAGTTTACCATAGCGAATATTGTCTGAAACAGTCCCAGCAAACAGATAGACATCCTGCTGGACAATGCCTATATTCCTCCTTAATGAACGCAAGCTAATGTCTCTAATATTCTTACTGTCGAGCAATATTTCCCCTTTATTGACTTCATAGAATCGGGGAATCAAAGAGCATAAAGTTGTTTTTCCAACTCCTGAAGCCCCTACTAAAGCGACATATTCCCCTGCTTGTATATTTAGAAAAACATTTTTCAACACATGGTCATAGCCTTCTTTATACCTAAAACTGACATTTTTAAATTCTATATTTCCTTGAACATGCGTGAGCTCGATTGCATTTGGTGCATCTTGTATATCAGGTTCTACTTCTAGTGCCTCCATAAACCGCTCAAAACCGGTAATACCCTCTTGATATAGTCTAATAAAGTTACCAAGCCTCTGTATGGGTTCAATTAAGATGCCGATATAAAGTAAAAATGTGAGTAAATCGACGACATCTAAAGAAGTTTTAACAATCCTCACAGCACCAAAGATGACCACAGCAACAGTCATCAGTTGTGTGAGTGTGATCAAGCCATCATAAAAATAGGTCTCACTTTTATATCCTGCTTTTCTGCTATCGACAAAACGATCATTTTCATAAGCAAACTTCTTTTTTTCAATTTCTTCGTTAGTGAATGATTTCACTACTCTGATGCCTGCAAGAGTATCTTCGATCTGCGCGTTGATATCGCCAATTCTGTCTTTACTTTTTCTCAATGCACTTCTCATTTTACGACTAAAATAAAACCCATAGGCGCCCATAAGCGGCATAAAGAGAAGTACAATCAGGGTGAGCTGAACATTGATATTCATTAAGATGATGCATGCACCTATAAAATTTAATGATGAGATGACGATATCTTCAGGACCGTGGTGATAGAGTTCAGAAAGATCAAATGAATCGTTTGAAATCCGAGTCATTAACTGACCTGTTCGTTGTTCGTCATAAAAGCTGAATGATAATTTTTGGTAATGATCAAATAGTTCGCTGCGCATATCAGCTTCCATACGAGCTCCCATCATATGCCCTTGATAGTCAATAAAGGCGTGACATGCTGTGTAAAGAGCTATCAGCGCTAGCATCAACGCTCCCATCATGTAGATTTGGCTGAGAGATTCAGGATCATCGACTGCTAATAGATTTTTGGTGATGTATCTGATGCATAGAGGAAGCGCCAACGTGATTGCCGATGCCGCACATGCACACCCCATGTCTGCATAAAAAAGCCCCAGATAGGGTTTGTAGTAGGAAAAAAATTTCTTAGTGCGTGCATTCATAAAATTATTTCCTCTACAAATCCTTGCGTAAGTAATGAAAAGAAGTTCCATGTTTATACCCTGAACGGGTCAATTCGAGCTGAAATCCCATTTTTTGATAAAATCCAAGCGCCTGAAAACTCATCGTTTCAACAAAAGCAAAAGAGCATTTATTTGCACGTCCATATTCAATGACTCGTTCCATCAAACGAGTGCCTAAACCGTTTCCTCTGTAGGCTGCATCAATAAAAACTGATTTTACATGCAAAGCACCCCAGAAAAGTTCTCCTACAAACATACCAACAACTCGTTGATTATCCGTAGCGACGAAAGCAACAGGTTCAATCTTTTCATTATAGCCGATCATTTCAATAGCGTGATGGCCAAATCCTTCCTCTACCCAATTTTTCAAATCAGATGTTAATATTTGTTCTTTGATTTCTAGCACAGATTAGCCTCCCATTATAAAAGAACCAAATCAAATCGTAAATCTTTCATGTTTGCTTCAGTATGATTTTGTATATCTTCAACCAACTTAAAAAAAAGCTCAACGCCTATTCCTGAGAAAGATTCTATTTTCAAATGTGCACGAGATAAATCATGTTCTCTAGTTGCTAGATTTGGAACTGCAATGGTAATGCATCCAGCATCAACTGCTGAAGTGACTCCTGTGATGCTATCTTCGATAGCCGCGCATTCGGAAGTTAAAACACCAAGCAGTCTGGCTGCCTCTTGATAAACATAGGGTTTTGGCTTATTGGTGCCTTCTTTATCCTGATAATGAGATAAATCGTCGTATCCAGAAACAATCACATCAAAATAATCTTCTATCCCAAAGGCTTTTAAGAAAAATAAAATATTTTCCTTGTTATTTCCTGAGGCTAATCCAATTTTTACCCCTAATTCTTCTTTCATACCTGCCAATTCATGTAAAAAAAGCAGTGTTGGTTCAATTGGTGGAAATCCCTGTGTTGTTCTTATGTGTCTACTATAGGCCTTAGAATCCTTTAGAAGTTCATTTTGGCATTCTTTATTCAAAATTTCAGATCCCCACTTTGCTATAATACGATCAGCGGTTGGAAAACCTGCAATGTTATTTTGGTGTAAAAAATCCCAATATTCTTTTTCCGTTAGATCATACCCTTGCTTTTGAAATGCAGATATCCACGCTTCACATAAGATCCTTTCTGTATCAACTAAAGTCCCATCGCAATCAAAAATGATGGCTTTAATAGAATGAAGAGAGGCTTCGAGGCGAGACAAAGAGACGATAATCAATACGATGAATACACAAATATTTTTCACAACAACACCAACAGTTATTTTTTTGTAATCTTCGCAAGTGTCGCCGCAACCCAACTTGGGGATGGATCGCCTTCAAACAGATTGGAAACATCGACTAATTTCAAATCCACGATCTTGGGTTTTGCACCACTACCAACTAGATAATGCATCGTCACGCTAACATCAGTGGGATCTCCGATCGCATTCAAATGCATTCCGTGCTTATAAAATTCAGCATATTTATTTTGCTGCAAAAGAGAATATCCTTGTTCAATCTGACTACGAGCAAATGATAACGCTTGTTCTGCTATAGGGATTGTCACATTTTTAGGAAGAGCATAGGCGATACCATGATGACAATAGTCTTCGGTGCCAACAATGACGGCATTTTTGGCAAGTTTCTGAAGATCTCGCATGCCAGGAAGTGCTTCTGGATCCCCATTAACTAGGCTAGGGTAACGTTCAATTATCCGAGGAGCCTTGATTCCCCTGCGTTCAACTTCAGTTTTCAAAAGAGATTTAAAAAGATTTAATGAAAATTCATTTCCAATGAGAGCATTGCCATTTTCTGTGCTCGGATCTAAAACTCCCCAGGAAGGTTCTTGCGAAATATCTTCACCATTAAATTCTTTGATACGAGCCTGTATTAAATGCGGAAAAGGATGAGCTGTTCCAAGCAAGATCACTTGATCCGCACCGCTATCTAAAATAGCATGAATGACCGCTCCTATCTGGTCTCCGCATTTACTAAAAAAAGTATGGGGAAAAATTACGCCCCCACCACTGTTTAAAACTAGGGTCAATTCATTCGACCATTTTTTTCCTTGATCGAGAATGTCATACAACTGATCGCCTAAAGATGTCAACTCATGATAATACTGATCTAAACCATCGGGTTTAGGTTTAGTGACCGATAATATTTTTATAAACGGATATTCAACAGCCTGCATGACACCTTACCTTACATTTTACATCACATTTGGCATGATTCAAAAACAATACCAAAACAGGTACCAATTTCCTTCGTCCCCTCTCTGTGTTCCTCTGTGCCTCTGTGTTTCACCTTTTTTTAAAACACAGAGGCACAGAGGAGCACAGAGAGGAAACGGAGAAAAAGTGTAACCCTCATTTGAACCAAGCCCAAAATTTGGCATAAACGATTTACATTGTATACCCTCTTGATTTATGTTACACTCGAAAAGTATACAATTTGTGTCAAAATCTATTCAAAAGTCTTTCTAAAGGTCCGGAATATCGAATTATGTCACTTACATCTGTAAATGCTAACCTTAAAATTCTATGCATTACACATTCCGATTTTGATTTAGGCCCTCACATTGCCTCATGGATAAAAAATCAGCAGCATACACTTACTTACTGTCGGCCTTTTCAAGGTCAATCATTTCCTTCTCTTGATGAATTTGATTGGTTAATTCTTACAGGAGGAACACAATGTTTATTAGAAAAAAAACAATATACTTTTCTTCTAGACGAAATTGATTTCGTCAAAAGAGCGATTGCCAGCAATAAAATAGTCTTGGGATTCTGTCTTGGAGCTCAAATCATAGGGGAATCTTATGGTCAAGAAACAGAACTTAGTCCCTATCAAGAAGTTGGAGCTTTTCCGATCGAATTGACGCTCGCAGGTAAAAACGATCCTATTCTAAAAGACTTGCCTCAATCGTTAACCGTTGCTCACTGGCATAAGTATATGCCAGGAATCACCAAAACGGCAACCATTCTTGCTACAAGTGCAGGATGCCCTAGGCAAATTATCCGCTATTCTCCAAAAACTTATGGTTTTCAGTGTCACCCGGAGCTCTGTCTTCAAGATGTTGAAAAAGCTATTTCTTTGTTTTATGAGCAGCTTCCAGCGGGTCCATACATACAAGCAAAAGAAGAATTTCTAGGAAGCGATTTTTCTTCAATGAATCATATAGTTGTATTAATTTTAAACCGTCTAGCTCAGCTTAAAAATTCAAAGTAATAGGCAACTAGATCCTGCTGGAGGAGCCAGGGAAATTGCTAAGGATGCCTCGTAGACTTTTCTAGCCCTATCAGATCTAGTTTCATTTTGTATGAAAAGTGGTTTTGCAGCCAAAAATGCCTTTTCATACCTTCCACGTTCTATCTGTGCAAGCAAGCGATAAGAGTCGCAATACTCTTCACACGAATCCCCGGTTTGACGACGAAGAGACTTAACATGATCTATAACACTCACATGATTGTCTTCCCCGGTAAAAAATGAAGTTAATTCAATAACCTTTAAGTATTGGGGTAAAGAGTCAATTCTACGAACATTTTTTAATATTAAATTAGCATAGTCGCTAATTTTCATTGGATTAGATGAACAGAGAGAACCTGCCACAAAACCCTTTATCATCTCTTCTGTATGACTCCAATTCCATTCAAAAAAATTACAGTTAGGTCTCTCTTTAAAAAAACGAAAGCATTCGACCATGATATCAGCAGACCTTAAAACCAATTCTTTTTGTTTATCCGACAAACTCGAAATCATTTGTATAATGCCTACACAACTCTCATTTTTATTTAAATTAGCTTCGACAAAAATACGAATCATAAAAATGAGTGCAGCTGGACTTTCAATAGGCTTAAGAAAAGGCTCAACTTGTTGCATAAAATCACAGCGAACTTTCGCTGGAACTTTCTCAAAGTGAGATAAAATCCCACAGGCAAACCTCGAAATATTATCAGGAGATAGCCCAGACCATAGCGAATTAGCTAACCGAGCGATTCGACTTTGTTGAGACAATAGAATTCCATAAAATAATTTGGATCTACAACGTACCGACTTAAAATCTTTATAATCAAAATATTCCCAAGGAAAAGACGCCTCTAAACCAGCTCCCAAACCTGATAAAAGATCTGAACGTGGAATCGCCCATATTTTTCTCACAGCCCCATTTTTAACATCATGGATTAATACGTTCACGGCCCGATTCTGAGCTTGAAATGGGACTAATTGACTCAACAACGCCCCTTCTTGAATTTCTTCTGAGCTCTTAAAGTCATAAACTTCTAATGTTAAAGCCATTTTATTAGATACATCCATCTTTTCCACCTCCAATCGTTCTTATACTAGACCTTAACAAAACATTTCAATAAATCATTCTCAAAAGTTAGCCTTTTTTATTTACAAAAGGGACCAAAATATCATAATATTTAGCCATGAAACTCATCACGCTTAATATTTGGGGAGGACACGTACGAGAACCTCTGCTACAATTTATTGCCAAACATCAAAACATCGATATTTTTTGCCTTCAGGAAGTCTATCACAAGGCCCAAAACAAATTCGCTACTGACGATAAAACTGTTAGCCTTAACATTTTTTCCGAATTAAGCGATCTACTTCCTAATCATCAACCATTCTTTAGACCTGTCATTGGAAATATGCAAGGAAATGCCTACGGAATTGGAATGTTTGTCAAAAAAGGAATCAAGGTCGCACAAGAGGGAGAGGTCACCATCCATCATAACCCAGACTACCCTACTGATGCTCCAAATGGACATGGTCCTACCCATTCCAGAAAGTTGCAGTGGATTCAATGCGAGATCGAAAACCAACCATACACAATCATGAATGTCCATGGCCTATGGAATGGAATGGGCAAAACAGATACGCCAGAACGGATTGCTCAATCTCAAAAAATACGAGACTTCATGGATAGTCTCCATACACCAAAAATACTATGTGGTGACTTCAATTTAAGACCAGAAACTAAAAGCTTAGAAATACTCAAGAAAGGAATGAAGGACATGGTCGAAATCTATCAAATTCCTTCGACACGCTCCAGTCACTACCCCAAACGAAAAGAACAGCCATTTGCAGACTACATTCTAACATGTCCCAAAATTGATATAAAACAGTTTAAAGTGCTCACAGATGAGGTATCCGACCACTCTCCATTATTATTAGAGTTTTAAAACAACTAGGAATGCTATGTCTCAAAAAAAAATCTGCCTAGCTGGAGAAAACTGGACCCCAGCTCATCCATTAATCATGCAAGCTATCGTTGAAGCCAATGAGGGATATGCTCCTTCCTATGGGGGTGACCCCTGGACAGAAGAGGCACAACAGCTTATCCAAAAAGCCTTTAAGACCCAATGCAAGGTCTTCATAGTCCCCAATGGAACAGGAGCAAATATTTTTGGATTGAGGCTTGCTTGTCGTAGACATGAATCAATTATTTGCACCGATATCGCCCACATACAATACCAAGAGACTGGAGCTGCTGAGGCGTTAGTTGGTTGCAAACTGCTGACAGTCCCACATCAAGAAGGAAAGATCACGCCTGAAGCGATACTAAAAAAACTAAAAAAAGAGCGTATATTTGGGAAACATTCCACTTCTCCTCGAGTTTTATCAATTAGCCAACCAACTGAAGTAGGTACTGTCTATAGCCTTGAGGAACTCAAATCCCTATCCAAATTATGCCGAGAAGAAAACCTTCTTTTTCATATAGATGGAAGTCGTTTGTATAATGCCGTAGAGGCTCTAAAGACCTCTTTGCAAGAAATTGTCAGTGTATCCAAGTTAGACTTACTATCTCTTGGTGGAACAAAAAATGGATTAATGGGAGTAGAAGCCCTTCTCATTTTTAATCCAAATTTGGAGGCAGGAAGCGACCATCTGCAAAAACAAACCCTTTTACTGCAATCTAAAATGCGCTATCTCTCTGTCCAATATATTCCATTCTTTAAAGATGAGTTATGGAAAACTCTTGCGGTGCATGCAAATAAAAAAGGACAAGAAATAGCTTCTATCATCGCTTCAATCCCGAATCTTACTTTGAATTATCCGATCGAAACAAATCAGATTTTTTTCAGTGCACCGGCCTCCTGGATCCCATTAATTCAGGAAAAAATCTTCTGTCATGTGTGGGATCAAGATAAAAATGAGATTCGATTTATCGCATCTTGGAATACATCAGAACAAGAGATCAAAGAAGTGCAGCTCATCTTAGCTGAAATATCTCGTCATCTTTGATTTTAACCACAATGCTGATGAAATGCAGCTTATCGCAGATCTCAATTCGGGAAAGCGATTTTGCTCTCCGAGTGAACTTCCTCCCACAAAGACTAATCCTTATTTTTCAGCTTGCATGTTAATTTTATTTATTTAAAAATAAAATTACATATAAGGAGGTTCTATGACGACAGGCATCTCAGATCAATGCTCCGTTCTAATTAATGTTTTTGCGGACAAATGTTCCGTGGTGATTAGGGTTCCTCAGGAAGGGTATTCAACTTTAGTCACATCTCTTCAAAAAGGGACTCCACCCTCCCACATGGTAAATCTAACCCAAGCAATTGCAACTGATGTTTTTGTGGATCAAGCGAATCAATCTCATCAACTCGCTTTAAATTCCCTATCTTTCACGCTCAACCATACCCCAAAGGAATACCAAGCATCCACACTCCGCTATTTATTGACCTTTGAAAATGTAAGAGAGACAGTTAACGATGTTTTTGCCTTCTACGACCAGGGTGAGCTTGTTCAGGCGACTCCATTGCAATTTCTGATCACCCAGCAAATTCGTTCTGAAGATAAATTTTTGCATAAAGAAAGCATTCTTGCCCTATTAGAGGCAGGAGCCAACATTGCTCATGAAAATGGTTTTTATATCGAACCAACCGAAGAAAACCTTGACTATTTCAATCACTCTTTACAAAGAAGAACAATCAACCCCTTAAGCAATGCTGACTCCGTCCAAAAATCATGTTTAGATGAAATCCACCTTCGTTTATTAAGCCCTAAAATTGCAGCACTTTACGTCCAGTCTGGAGAAATTGATCCGTTGGCACCAACTTTTAGACAAGGGCGCTTCTGTGCCCTTTCAGAAGAATTATTTGTCCCTAAAGAAGTTCGAACAGCGTTAAAAGAAGGACTTCGAAAACTCATACCAAAAATGAACCAAGAAGAAATTAAAAGTCTCGAATGGTTGATTCACAAAAAAATAAGACAAGAACCTCAAAAACAATTATCTATAGAATCGCCAATGTCTTCCTATGTAAGCTTAATCGAAGAAGACCAAGTTCCTTGGTTAACACCAGCGCTCGTTCCCTATTGTAGAGAGGATTTGCACTATTCATTACTTCCCGAACAAATTAAATTCCTAAGGCCTCATCAACTTAATGATCTATTATCAAAGCAGTTTGAATTTATTTCAGATCAACAAATCGTAGAATATGCGGAATGCTATGCATCAGAGCCTGCTAAAATTTCATCGCTACTAAACCGGATACCCGCCAATAGAATTTCAGAAATGACCAATTCAAAAGCCATGAAAATTCTCAGAGAGTACGCATACGAAAAAGCCAAATTGCTCCAACCATACAAACAATTTCACACTATCTTACAATAAATTCAGGGTTTTAAAGATAAGCCTATTTGTGTTATTTTTCTTCATATGAACATAAAAATGAATAAAGATCAATTAGTCCAACTCACATTAGACCTATGCCATATAGATGCAACAACGGGGAAGGAAAAAGCCACTATAGACTACTTAGAAACGTTTTTAAATCAAAAGAAGTGGACAACCAAAAGGCAACACGTCGGACCTGAAGATGGTCGAGATAATTTATGGGCCTTTGCTGGCAGTCAAGACAATTTAATCCTTTTTACAACACATGTAGACACTGTACCCGATTATATCCCTCCTAAACTATCTAAAGGTGGTCAATCAATTTTTGGTCGCGGTGTGTGCGATGCAAAAGGGATAGCAGCCTGCATGATAGCCGCTGCGGAAAATCTTAGAGAGCAACATATTCCCGTGGCATTGCTATTTGTTGTGGGGGAAGAGACTAATAGCGCCGGAGCCAAAACTGCCGCGCAATTTGGCATCAAAGCCGACTATGTCGTTAATGGAGAACCCACTCAGCTTAAACTCGTAAGAGCGATGAAAGGAGTGGTTGCCTTTGAATTACAATGTCAAGGAATCGCCGCACATAGCGCTTATCCACAGGCGGGACATTCCGCGGTTCATCAACTCATTCAGGATGTTCATCGACTAGTACATCTCGATTGGCCATCAAATGATGACTTGGGAAAAACAACCTGTAATATAGGGGTGATCCAAGGAGGAAAAGCACAAAACGTCATTGCAGACCAAGCATCAGCAAAAGGACTTATACGCGCAACGGTGAATGCAGAAACCATTGTAAAATTAATCAAGAGCAACATCGATCCAAAAACCACATTAAACATCACCTCATGTTCAGATCCGCAATATTTAAAAGTTGTCGATGGATTGGAAACAGATGTCGTTTCCTTTGGATCAGATGTCCCTTATTTAAGAGAAATTGGAGAGCCGCTTTTGCTAGGTCCGGGCTCCATTTTGGATGCCCATACCATCAATGAACAAATCCAAGTAGATGACTTACACCGTGCTGTTGAACTCTATATCAAATTAGGAATGAATTTAACATGCAAACACTCACATTAATCGATCGTCTTTTGCAGTATGCACATCTTTCTGCTCAAGAGCTTCTCAATTTACCTGAGTACGAACAAATCAAAATTGAGTTTTCTCAATTTTTATCTCTTCTGGAATCCGCTGAGGTCCGCATTGCGCAAAAAAACATCCATGATAATTGGGAAGTAAATGTTGAGATAAAAAAAATCATCCTCCTGGGATTCCGGTTAGGACAACTGATTTCCATGGGCGATGAGTCGCTTCCTTTTGTGGATAAAGATACATTTCCCATTCGTCAATTTACCCCGTCAGAAAAGGTGCGTGTCGTCCCAGGTGGTGTTTCCGTGAGACGTGGAGCCTATATTGCACCATCTGTTACCATTATGCCACCATCTTATATCAACGTAGGAGCATTTGTCGACGAAGGGTGCATGATCGATTCCAATGTGTTGATCGGAAGCTGCGCACAGATAGGCAAAAAAGTGCATGTCTCCGCAGGAGTGCAAATCGGCGGCGTGCTGGAACCCGTAGGTGAACTCCCCGTCATCATTGACGATGGAGTATTTATCGGAGGGAATTCGGGTGTTTACGAAGGCACGTCTGTTGGACCTCAAGCTGTGATCGGAGCAGGAGTCATGTTGACCCGATCAAGCCGCGTCTACGATTTAATCAATGAATGCATCATTTCTGCGTCGGATACAAGGCCACTACAAATTCCAGCTAAGGCAGTCGTCGTTGCTGGAGCAAGAAAAATAAAAGGGACATTCGCCGAAGAACACGATCTATCATTTCAAACACCGATTATTGTAAAGTATCGAGATGAAAAAACCGATGCTAAAACAATTTTAGAGAAGGCTCTACGATAAAAATATGCTAGAAGTACTTGAAGATCCATCATTAAAAAAAATACATTCAATACAACACGGTTTCTTTACACGCTCTGGAGGCGTAAGTCGAGGCATTTACGCCTCACTCAACTGCACGTATGCAAGCCCCGATAATCCCAATCATGTAAGAGAAAATCGAAGACGTGTTGCTGCGCACTTTGGCTATGAATTAAATGCACTGGTGTCAGTTCAAAACATGCATAGCAACCAAGTTGTCATTATAGACAAACCATCTTTTAATGGGATTAGGCAGCTTGCAGATGGGATGGTGACAAAACTTCCCAATGTCCTGTTAGGATCTTCTAGTGCAGATTGTCCTACGCTTCTTTTTTATGATGATCGCGCACGCGTTATTGGTTTGTCACATGCCGGATGGCGTGGAGCAAAAGATGGCGTCATAGAATCTACTATTGAAAAAATGGTTCTTTTAGGCGCTGATCCCACCCATATCAGCGCTGCAATTAGTCCGTGTATTCACCAAGAATCTTATGAAATCACCAGTGAATTTTATGAAGCATTTCTCGAGCAGGACATGAACAACAAAATCTATTTCGAAACGACTCAAAAGGCTAATCATTTTCTATTTAATCTACCAGAATATGTCAAGGGACGTCTTGCTAAACTCAATATTAAATCAATTTCATCGGAAGTTTCCTGTAACACCTATACAGACGAGAGATTTTTTAGCCGCCGACGAGCTTTCAAAAAAGGAGAATCTGCATTTGGATGCAATTTTTCCTGCTTGGTGATGAGGGAGTGATGGAACCTGTGAAAGTGGTGCCCTACGATCCAAAATGGCCCGAAATGTTTGCATTAGAAGCCCAGCTAATAAAGAGAGTGCTAAAAAAAAACTGCACTGTAGTGCATCATGTAGGTTCTACATCCATTCCTGGAATGGCAGCTAAGCCAAAAATTGACATTATTGCAGTCGTTAAAGATTCTTCAACCATCAATTCTGCTTTAGAATCTATTGGGTACCTCTACAAAGGAGAATACAACATCCCCTTTCATAGCGGCTTTTCAAAAAGAGAACCTCATATCAGTGTCAACCTTCATGTTTATGAAGAAGAAAATCCAGAAATCATTCTCAATTTACTCTTCAGAGATTATCTACGCAGTCATATAGATGCCTTTGAAGAATATGCCCATCTTAAATCACATCTCATTGATCAGCCATCATCCCATCAAAGACAAGGCAGATTCAGCGGATACAATTTAGGCAAAGATCAATTTATTAAAAAGACTCTAAAAAAAGCAGGCTTCAAAGAGCTGTGTCTACGGTTTTGTACCCACCACGATGAATGGGAGGCGGCCCAAAATTTTAGGCAACATTATTTTCTTACCCACTTGGGCATCACAGACCCGTATCCTCCTTCATTCGGCCCGAAAGATCAAATCCACTTTGTTTTTTATCAAGGAACAGAAATTGTTGGATACGCTCATATTCAACTTTTAGATACTCAAAAAGCTAAGTTAAATATCTTTATCATCGATGATTCTCATCTGGGAATGGGATTTGAAAAGCACTTTTTACCACTCTGCAAACGTTGGCTAGACAGACAGGGCTTACACTTGATTTCAAACGATTCTTAAATGAAAATCCTGTCGAGGATTTACAGCTTGTAATAAACGTTCATATTGATCGAGCGAAACTCGAGTCTTTCCCTTTTCATAACGCGCATAAGCATTTGGGGAGCTAGAACCTAATCGCTCAGATACTTCTCGAACGGTAGATTTACTTGCTTCTCTTTGCCTTCTCAACGAGAACGCCAACATTAAGCTATTATTCGAAGTAGAAATCCCTAATACCCCTTTTTTATACTCTTTTACAAAAACTTGAAAATCTTTCGATTCATTTGGAAAGTAACAGGAAATAAGCCCCTCAATAGCATCTGCTATCATTAGTAAAGCTTCTCCCTTTAATTTTCCTTGGGTCATCACTTCAACCGCGGGGACCTCATACGAACAGCTTTGATAACCTCATTGTACACAATTTAGTGTACAAAATCAATAAAATATTCCATTTTAAGTATTTTTGAAGATGTTATATTCTACCTGATTTATCTTTTTTTTACATTGACATTGCATTATTTTTTTGATACAATCACCCTCTTGTCTCTTCGATCCTGATCCTCAAATTCCCAATAATGGAGTAAAATGGCGTTTAAAAAATTTGGCTTATTACCTGAATTGGTAAAAGCTCTTGAAGAAAAAGGATATAAAGAGCCCACTGGCATTCAATCACAAGCGATCCCCCTTGTCCTCGACGGTTCAGATTTACTTGCTGGATCGCAAACAGGAACGGGTAAAACGGCTGGTTTTGCTCTTCCATTATTGCAAAATCTCATGAAGAACTTTAAACCCGTTCAGGTGAATGTCACAAGAGCTCTAATTTTAACGCCTACACGTGAATTGGCAATGCAGGTCGAAGAGAGCATCAAAGAATTTGGCAAATACCTTCCTCTAAAATCGACTGTCATTTTTGGAGGGGTCAATATAGAAACTCAAATCAAAAAGATGCGCAAAGGTGTCGATATTATCGTTGCTACCCCAGGACGCCTCTTAGATCTGATTGGCCAAAAAGTTATTTCCCTTTCTCATATTGAAATCTTGGTCTTAGATGAAGCAGACCGCATGCTAGACATGGGATTTATTCATGATATTCGCCGAATCTTAAAATTGCTTCCTCTTAAACGTCAAAATCTACTTTTTTCCGCTACTTTCTCAAATGAAATCAAGAAACTTGCAAACGATTTATTGAACGCACCAAAAATGATCGAAGCGACCCGTTCGAATTCAACCGTCGAGGCCATCACGCAGGTAGTCCATCCAGTAGATAGCAAGCGTAAAAGGGAACTTCTTTCACTACTAATCAAGACGAACAAATGGGAGCAAGTATTGGTCTTTATGCGCACAAAACATGGAGCGAACCGCCTAGCAACACAGCTTGAAAGCGATGGAATCACAGCTTTGGCAATCCATGGAAATAAAAGTCAGGGAGCCCGCACTAAAGCCCTGACGGAATTTAAAAAAGGGACCATCCGCGTTTTAGTCGCAACAGACATTGCCGCCAGAGGATTAGACATCGATCAGTTGCCGCATGTTGTCAATTTCGATCTCCCTAATATTCCAGAAGATTATGTGCATCGCATTGGGCGTACCGGACGAGCTGGAAATAACGGAGAAGCAGTTTCCTTAGTGTGCATTGATGAACACAAACTCCTTAAGGATATCGAACGGCTACTGAAGCGAGAAATACCTAAAGTCATCATTCCAAATTTTGAGCCCGATCCCTCAATCCGAGCAGAGCCAATTGTAAATGGACAACGCACTCCAAGAAAGGCTAATACAGCCCCTCCTCCTCAAAGGCAGGCGCAGGGACCACTCTCTTACAGACACAGAGCTAACTTATCCCCGAAAGACCCTAGAAGTTTACCAAAACCGAAAAAATAGAACTCTACACAATATAAAATAACATGCGCCTTCACTCTGCAGGACACGTCGTTGACTTTGCTTTATACCTTCTAGGCTATTCCCCATCGCCCCTAATGCCCTTTAAAGGCGAACACGAAAAAAAAACAGTCATTTACTATCAAGGAACAATAGAAAAGGACTTTCAAGAAGAACTGGAAAAAAAAGCCAACGAACTCGGAAATGGGGTCAGGCCTGACATCCTGACATTCTCATGATCTAGAAACAGATATGAATATAAATACGTTTTAAATGAATGTCAGAATGTCAGGCCTGACCCCATTTCTGAATCTAACGACAACGATCCTGCTTATCCTGCCCGATCCTACATATCCTATCTTCGATTATCCCTGAGGGCAATGACCACCTGTCTCCCCTTTGCGCCTCTGCGCCTCTGCGTTTAAACCTTCTTTATGCACAAAAATCAATTCATTTTCTAAAAAAAATAACAATTGACCTTCATACCTCAAAAAGAGGAGAATCATTTTCTCTGTGAGGTACATATGATTCGACTCTTAAAGGTACTTTTCTGTATGTCAATCGTTTTTTCAAATACATCAAACTTTTCCTTTGCAGATAGTCCCAAGGTTATCGTTATCGGAGGCGGAATCGCTGGACTGACAGCAGCCTACCGTTTGCATCAACAAGGGATGGATGTGAACCTTTACGAAGCGCGCAATCGAGTAGGAGGAAGAATTCTCACAGTAGAAATCAATGAGCGCATGATAGAGCTAGGAGGCCGAAATATCAATGATGGAGGAACAGCGACTAATCTCAACCGTTTGATTGGTGAATTTAACCTAGAACAGACCCTCAGCCGAGTCTACCTAAAACATTCTTATTTTAATGGAACTGATCTCATTCCAATCAGCGAAATTTTATCAGGTAGAGACCTCTCTCCTGGGCCCCTTAGAAAAAAATTAGAAGAACTCGCTTCCACATGTTCCAATATAAAAGAGATTCTACAAGACCTCTTCGATCCTAATGACCCCCTTTATAAAATTTTAGCAGCTAGAATGGCTTCTTATGAAGGGGGGCCCATAGAAGCATTATCTCCACTTTATATTGAAACATTGTTTCACATGCTTCAAGGTGGAGTATGTTCTGTACATCAGAAAAGTGAAGATGAGGATGCCCATATAGATCTGGTCACAATTGCAGGTGGCAACGCCAGGCTTCCTCAAAAACTAGGAGATGTTCTTGGATCAAAGCTTCATCTCAATATGCCTTTAACAAAGGTATCGAAAAACACAAAAAACAGATTTTCACTTACGTTTGAGGACAAAACAGAGGTAGAAGCAGATTTATTAATTTTGGCAATACCATGCTCTGTTTACGGGTCCATCTCTTTTGAAAATGGGATCATTCCAGAAAAAAAGCTTAAAGCAATGCAAAATATTCAGTATGGCACCAATGCAAAAATCATGGTTCCCTTCACAGAAGTCTCCTCGACAACAGGAATCGTTAGCGATGAAAGCACTTGTTTCTTTGATTGCGTTCAACAAATGCTCACCATTTATTACATAGGGGCCAGTAGTTCATTCTCACCTCTAACAATTGCAAACTCCTACATGCAGACATATCCCATGATCAAACAGGGATTTGAATCTTGTCCCTTGTTTACATCCCCTACCTATGCAAAAGATGAAGCCAACCTTTCTTATGAAGGCGTTGTAGGGTATAGCTGGCCAAATGACCCCTACGCCAAAGGCTCTTATTCCTATATCGCCAGCAGCCAAGAAGACATCCTCACTGCAACAACAGAAGAACACGGGGAAATATTTAAAACGCTATTTGCGCCTATTCATGATAATCTCTACTTTGTGGGGGAACACACCTCTATTTTATTTGATGTGCCAGGAACAATGGAAGCAGCCTGTGAATCTGGAGAACGCGTTGCAAGGGCAATTTTAAAAAACATCTAAAAACATTAAAAATTATAACTATTTAAGGAGAACAAATGGACTTTCACAACGACACGCCAAGAATAGCGGAGAACACGATACAACCTCCTAAACCGTTTCAGAACTTAAGAGTTCATACTACAAGCAATTCTAATTTTACTGGAGCTGCGGCAGGTAGAAACATCATCCCCTTCCCTACGAATTCAGGTGTTCATCCCCGACCTCCAAGAGCACCTACCAAACAAGCATCAACAGCACCAAGTACGCCTTTTAGTAACATTAAAAGACTCGATCATAACTATGCCAGAAACATCATCGTAAACAATACTAGCACTATCAGTAATCGTACAAATGCAGTTAGTCCACAAGATAACACTCCTTCTGATTATGTCATTTTAAAAAGCGCATCCTCCACTTCTTCTGCACAATCCGCCCATGCTAGCACTGTAAGAAAGGTAACTACTACGGGATTTATCAAATTAGAGATTGATCCTCTAACTCAAAAAAAGCAAATCAACATATTGTCTCTACCAGAAGACTTTAACACCCCTAATTGGCAGGGAAATGATACATCATCTTGGATATTCAGCTATGGAGGAACACAAAAAACATACGATTTTTCGAGTTATTTTCAATCTGAAAAAGAATGTTGCGTATATAAACTAACTGTTGCTGCGGCTCAAGATACAGTTGTGACATTGACAAAATTTAATTCAACAACTCCAAAAGGAATAATTATTTTTTCCCTCCCTCATTGATAAAAATCTCACTTTACTCGTATCTCTCTTAAGTGTATTGTGAAGATTATAGGGTGCAATGAAAATATAAGTTGAAAAAAAACACATAACTACGCGAAGCGTTTGGAGTGCGAAAGTCCTCTTTCGCTTTACCTTAAAAACAAAGCGAAAGGGGGCTTTCGCACTCCAAACGCTTCGCGTAGTAATTGAGGCGTATTTTATCAATCTATACTTTTAGTTAAACCAAAGATCATACATTTTTATGGAAGAGTACACATGCATTCTAGTCTTTTAATTGTTGGGATTTTGACAATAGGATTTACATTGGCAAGTCTTCTTGCCTATATCATGCAACGTTGCAGGCTTCCCTCCATTTTGGGTTATCTGTTAGCCGGTTATTTTATTGGTCCTTACTCACCCGGTTTTGTCGCAAATGCCGATATTGCAAATCAGCTCGCTGAAATTGGAGTGATTTTAATGCTTTTCGGTGTAGGGATGCATTTTAAAATTGAAGATTTAATTCGAGTCAAAAACATTGCGATTCCAGGAGCTATCTTACAAACATCTGCAGCAACGATTTTTGCAGCTTTAATTGTTCATTATGTGGGATGGTCGCTCGAGGGAGGACTGATCATTGGATTGTCAATCGGAGTTGCCAGTACAGTCGTATTGGTAAGGATGTTAGCAGACAACCGTATGCTTGATACTCAAAAAGGACATATTGCTGTTGGTTGGCTTGTAGTAGAAGATATTTTTACTGTACTTGTCTTGATTTTACTTCCTACAATAGCAGCGATCTCCGCAGGAGCAACTTTTTCCGGAACCGAGATCATAGGCTCCATTTTGTTTGTGATCGTCAAATTTTGCCTTTTGGCACTATTTATGTTCACATGGGGATATAAAGCCATTGAATATGCTTTAACCAATATTGCCCGTTTACGTTCTCAAGAGTTATTTACTTTAACAATTGTTACCGTCGTCTTTCTAATTGCAACAGGCTCCTCGGTCGTGTTTGGAACATCGATTGCGTTGGGCGCATTCATTGCAGGGATGGTCATCGGAAAAACGAATGTGAAGCACCAGGCTGAAGCGAGTGCACTACCCATTAAAGATATTTTCGGAGTGATCTTTTTTCTTTCAGTAGGCATGCTTTTTAACCCTGCGGCTCTTGTCACTCACTACACTCTTTTCACAGGTATTATCTTTATTATTCTCATTATAAAACCCCTGGTAGCTTATTTGATCACTCTATTTTTAGGATATTCTGTAAACACTGCATTGACTGTGGCGATCTCCTTAGCACAAATAGGAGAATTTTCTTTTATTCTAGCTGAAGAAGCGATGAATTTGAACGTGATCCCAGAAGAGGGTTTTGACATCCTTGTCGCTTGTGCTTTGATCTCCATTTCTTTAAACCCATTATTTTTTCAAATGATTGGATCTTTTGAATCTGTACTTCAGAAACTCCCCTTTCATAAAAGAGCCAAGAATGATCTTCCTAGTCCGATGGAGGTCAAGGAAGAACTTTCTCCCAAAGTTTTAGTCGTTGGTTTTGGTCCGATTGGGCAGGAAGTATCAAGAATAGCCAAAGATGCTGGTTTTGTTCCTGTCATTATCGAACAAAATATTGACACCGTTTCAAATATAGAAGAGGGAAATATCATCCTTTTCGGCGACGCTGGGGATTCAAATATTCTTAAGAACGCTCGTATTGCGGAAGTCAGCCATTTGGTCATTACAATCCCGGACACTAAAAAAATAGTGGAAATTATTCATGCAGCACAACGTGTGAATCCTGATATTACAATCATCACACGAGTGCAATACATTGCAGAACAACCCTTAATGGAAATGTTAAATGTGCATTATATCTGCGCAGAAACAGAATCATTAAAGGCATTTGTTTCTTTAACTCGTCGACTATTTGCAGAAGCCTGACCTCGATCATAGACAAAACACGCAGAGGCGAAATTATGGACCACGTTTCAACATTTTTCTGTTGCACGCGAAGCGTTTGGAGTGCGAAAGTCCCCTTTCGCTTTGCCTTAAACAACAAAGCGAAAGGGGACTTTCGCACTCCGCGCGAATCGCGCAGCATTGAGGCAAAAGTCATCCAGATTAGATCTTTTAGACCATGATTGCCTCCACCAGAATCCCCTAAAACACTGTTTTGTGTAGATTTTCCAAACATTCTAGGTGACACGACTCTATCAAATCGAGCAATGTACTCGCATGGGCTTCAGAGAGTTTTTCTGGTGCCACCTGACATCTACTTAGAAGCTCCTGACCTTTTTCATAAGGTTGTCTTTTCAAAGAAAAATAACTTTTTATGGAACATGCAAGCCCCTCACTTGCTGGAGGTAGAGCTTCTAGAACAAATCCTCCAGAAACTAGTAGACGCGCCATTTTCATTTTGCGCTCCGCATCGGCAAAATGTTTTTTAGCCTCACTCAGTCGCTGTTGCTTTTCCGTTTGATGAGTGCGATTTGCTGCATGAGAACGATAAAGATCGGTTCCACTATCATTAATTGTAATCATTCCCGCTTTTGCTAGGCGTTGTAAGAGCTCGTAGGTTTGCAAATCGATGAGTTCTACTTGAACAGAGCCATTCTGCGGGGCATCATTTGTCTGCACAATAGTCTTCACATGAAGCTGTGCACCACGATCTAGCGTGTCCATCACGGCTACGATAGTTTTATGGGGGGAATTTTCAGATTGGAACTCAGTTAACTGATGAACTCGATCGTTAAAATGGGCTTGTATATCATTGGCGATTGCCTGAGAAGTCTCCACGGGATTTTTTTGTTCTGGAGCAGGGGCTTTTACATGTGCTGCAGGTTGTGGTACAGTTTCTGTTGGGCATAATAACTCTTCCAATTGCTCTAAGACAGCTTTACGCGCTGATGGCATAGGCATATCGGTCAGATCTCCAATGCCGTCTAAAACCCCTGAAGCTAGAGTTTGTTTTTGTGCTAAGGTAGTCAGCATACGTGATTCGATGCTATCTGCTGTAATAAAATTGATTACCTGTACTGCTCTTGTTTGATTTTTACGCCAAGCCCGCGCGATCCGCTGCTCTAATTTAGCAGGATTCCACGGCAGATCCATATTGATCACAACATTTGCAACTTGTAAGTTTAGGCCCGTACTACCAGCATCAGTAGTAAGAAAAAACCGGCATTGGGGATCCTCTTTGAATCGTTTAATATCCTGACGCCGTTTCTGTTGTGGTACAGATCCTGTGTGCCAAGCAAATTCACATTTGAATTCGTTTTTAATCATCTCTTGTACAAGAAGCAACATTCTTTCCCATTCTGAAAAAATGATAATTTTGTTGTCTGGGTTTTGCATCAACTCCGATAAGATTTGTCGTAATTCATCGAGTTTCGGACATATCTTGCACTCTTCATCGAGAATGTATGGGGTGTCAGCAAGCATGCGCATACATGCGAGGTATTGCTGCAATTTTTTTGTTTCATCTTCAGTGAGAGGTCTTCTCTTAGTAATGATTAGGAGACGAGCAACCCTATCATTATATTCGTCGTAACGGATTTTTTGCTCTTCTGCCATTTCAACATAAAAATTATTAACCGTTCTTTCTGGCAATTGTTCTTCCACATCTTTTTTCAATCGTCGCAAAACCGTTGGTTTGAGACGTCTGTGCAACTCATCTAAGTTTTGGTATCCAATGGGCTTATTTTTCTCATTAAATTGATAGAACTCGCGATTGAATTTAAACAAAGGACCTAAAACCTGAGGATCGACCATCTGCATAATGGAATAGATTTCATCAATCCGATTTTCTATAGGAGTACCTGTCAAAACAAACGCATAAGGCGATTTGAGTTGTTTGACGGCCCAAGCAGTTTTGGTCTGCCAATTCTTAATGCGCTGAGCTTCATCTAAAATGATAATATCTGGGGATAGCAATCTTTGAATTTCTTCAAAGTCAGAACGGACCTGCTCATAATTGGCCAAATAGAAAAACGATTGCTGTTGATACATAGCCAATCTGTCACCTCTATTTCCTTGAATGATGAGTGTTTGCAGCCCTGTGAAACGGGCAATCTGCTCTTCCCATTCGCCTTTCAGCGATGCCGGAGAAATCACTAACACCTTTTTGACATTGCGTAATCGTCGCAAAAGTTCACAGGCTGCAATCGCCTGAATTGTTTTACCCAACCCCATCTCATCAGCCAATAAGGCACGTCCTTGGAATGCAAGATGTAACATTCCCTCCTCTTGATAAGGATATAAAGTAGCCGAAAGCATTTGCAGACTACGTTTTCCCTCTTTCACATCGGTCAAAAACTGTTCACGCGACAGAACATGAGCTTGTTTTTCCTTTTGAAGTGCAACCCACGATTTTAGTTGGGAGCTAATTCGTACCTGTTCTTGAAGTTTCTGAGTCGATTTTAAGGCATTTTGGAGGGCAGGAAGAGCGATTATTGGATCTGCGATTAAAGTATCATTTGAAGAAAAAAATGGTTTTAGAACCGCCTTTAATTCGGAATTCACAGCGATATGAGGAGGCCAAGCAATCGAGACACAATTGGAATCAGTTGTGTCTAGAAAAATTTCAACCAAAGGTGAGTGGACTTGTGCATTTTTGGAATTTCGAGTCTTAGTTTGGAGGTGGCACACAACAGCTTCTACGTGCTTACACGTACCCAAGGTATTCACCTGAAAGTCCGGACAACTACAAGTATTAATCGCATCGGTTAATGAACGAATTTCCACTTCGTAAAGTAGGCCAGTACTTGATTTAACAGAGTAAGTATCAAACGGAAATGGATAATATTTTTGCGGTGTTATCTCTATTGATTCTTTTTGTCCACGCTGTTGTCTCGATTGAATTTCCTCTTCTTCGGTTGTGAGAACTGTGCCTTGATTAGTTTTAGATGGACCTTTCTTTATTTTCATAAATATCTCTAGTTAAAATTAAGTGATTTTATTTTTCTAATTCCTCAGCAGAAACGCCATAAATATAGAATGGAAACTCACACACTGCTTTAAAGCCCATTTTCGTAAAAAGTCCCCAAGCCATACCTTTAGGCATCAAAATAGCCATCACATGGTCATGATGCCGTTTCTTTGCTTCAACAAGTGCCGCATGAACAAGAGCGCCACCAACACCTTGTTTACGGTGTTCTGGTAGGGTTGCTAAGTTCCAAATTCCAGCTGATGATGGAGCCACTGAAAGAGTAGCAGCTCCAACAGGTGTTCCGTTTAAGTAAGCCATAAAGTGCACTTGCTCATCTTTCTTCATTACCGAATTATTTAATGCTAACCATTGCTGTGTAGCTTTCGAATTCATTGCAAAAGCATTCGCTGCGAGATTTGTAAAAGACTCAAGCTCCGCATCTGACCGAACAATTTTAATTTTTAAATCAGAGGATGTTGCAGGCTTAGAAGGAACTCCTTGAGAAATATCAAGGGCAATGCCAGTAAGAATTCCTCCAAATTGGAAGCCTTTTGTTTCTAAAATTTTAGCCGACGACCACCACATAAAGGGAAGATTTTTAGAAGAGAAATACTCAATGGCTCTATCAATTTCTTCTTCTGTTGGAATACGCTCTCCATCTTTTTCCATCACCCCATTACCACAGACATAATCCATTCCCCAAGCGTATAGACAATTTTGGTCTGTTTCTCTGAAATCAGCCTCAGAGAGTGGGCTGCAAACAGAACCTGAACGAAAAGTGTCAAATCTTCCTTGAATCACTGATTGTAAAAGAGCATTTTCTTTACAATTTTGCATTGCGATTTCCTTGGTAAAATGGGTTTCTTGAGAAGCAATATTACAATTGAAAAACAGACTACTTATGACGATTGCCGTGATAGCTATGAAAGAGCAATAGTTTCTCATTAAGGTTATCCTTTTTTGAAAGATTATGCAAAAAGAGCAAAAAAACCATGAGATTACTCCTGCCAGAGTAACCAGAGCTGGAATCGAATTAGCGACACAAACCTCTTTAGGACAGCCGTCGGCTCACTTTCGCTCATCTCTAACTACCAAAACTCACTCAATTTTACAGGGAGGGAATGATTTTTTCCAAGATGTTTGTGTCACGGGGGTTTGATTAAAACTTGTACGCTACAGTTTTTAATCACAACCGGCGTGGACAACCATATTGACAAGTTATCCTACTATGTGGTATATATAAGAATATGAAATGCCAACTGATACAAACACGAGATTTCGAGGACACTGTTGAAGGTCTTATAGCTAGTTATTTATACATCGAAGATCGATTAATCTTGTTTTTACTTTTCATTTACGCAAAAAATGAACAAGCAAATCTTTCTCAAAGTGAAAAAATTGAATTGAAGCAACTAGCAGATTCCATTAAAAGGAGGATTAGAAATGAGTAAACTGTTTAAAGGTCTTAAAAAAGGGTTAGAAGAAGCCCTAGCTCATGCGGAAGGAAAGATCACTCTTAAATCGGAAATCATCGATATTCCAGAACCTCCTGCTGAATACAGTGCCAAAGATATAAAGAGGATTAGGGAACAAAATCACTACTCACAGGGAATCTTTGCAAAAGTTTTGAATGTCAGTATTAAAACTATCCAATCTTGGGAATCTGGAGCTCGTGTTCCAAGCCATGCAGCTTTAAGGTTATTAGAAATCGTGGATAAAGGATTTTATCGACCACGAATTGCTAAAGCCATGTAGTTTGTGGATTTGATTGAGAATTTTCTTTTTATTGTAACCGAAATATTCCTTAAGATCTTCTATGCCTCCACATTCACCAAACTCAGAAAGACAAATGGCTATACCATCTGCACCAATATACTTGTGCCATCCCTGCTCTATGCCTGCTTCAATACTGATCTTAATTGTGCCCTGTAGAAGAGTTTCTCTATACTCAGCTGTCTGTTTTTCAAAAAGCTCCCAAGAAGGCATCGACACTACACGTACTGCAGGACCAAGCTCCTCAGCGATTTCAAGAGCTAATTGAACTTCTGAACCGGTGGCTAGAAGGAGATAATTGATAGTATCGGTTGCCTCTTGTTTAATGATATAAGCTCCTTTTAATGCCCCATCTAAAGAGCTACAGCGCAATTTTGGAAGTGGCTGTCGAGATAAAACAATTGCCGTAGGTCCTTGATGTTCGAGAGCGGCGATCCAAGCTGCTTTTACCTCATGCAAATCTGCAGGCCTGATTACAAGTAAATTAGGAATAGCACGAAGAGAACTTAATTGTTCAATAGGTTGATGCGTTGGTCCATCATGGCCTACAAAAATGGAATCGTGAGTTAGGTGATAAATAACCTTCAAATCCATGAGAGACGTCATGCGTAAAGCACTTCTCATATAGTCAGCAAATGCAAGGAAAGTCCCAATAACAGGCACAACTAATCTTGTTTGTGCCATCCCAGCAGCTATGGCCGCCATAGCAAACTCTCTTACCCCGTATTTAATATTTCTGCCCTTAAATCCATCTCTAGAAATAGTGCTAAAATCTCGTAAAAACGTTCCATCTGAAGAAGAAAGATCTGCTGATCCCACAATTAAGGAGGGTAGATATTTAGCTATGGCATTTAACACTTCGTGCGATGCCCAACGGGTAGCAATTGGAAATTCAACATCAATATTTTCAATGATGGTTTTAAGCTCAATTTTAGGCTCTTCCATAATCGGATTCGGAGTAAATCTCGCCTTTTCCCTAAAGAATGCATAGATTGTAGGATCCACATAGAACGGCTCTTTATTTATGTTTAAGTGAGTCTTTGCTTTTTCTATTTCTTCATGTCCCAGCGGCCTACCATGTACTGCAGGAGTACCCTCTTTGGTAAGTGCTCCTTTTCCGATTTTAGTATGCGCAATAACAATCACAGGTTTGTTTTGATTTTTTCTAAGCGGAGTGAATTTCTCTCTAATTTGATCAAAGTCATGACCATCAATTTCAAATACGTCCCAGTGTTGAGCCTCAAATCGTAATTTTATGTTTTCTGAAAAACTTTCATCGACATATCCATCTAAAGTTGTTTTGTTACTGTCATAAATTAAAATAAGATTATTCAAGCATAGATGACCTGCTAAAGAGCAAGATTCATAAGAAACCCCCTCCATTAGACACCCATCACCTGCCAGCACAACGACCTTGCTGCTAATATCTTGTTTTTTTAAAGCTAAAGCTTGTCCAACGGCAAATGCCACCCCTTGCCCATCAACGCCTGTCGTTGCTTCAATTCCTTCGGTTTTAGTGATATCAGGATGGCTAGGAGTTTTAGAACCAAATTGTCTAAATTGTTTGAGATCGTGAATGGATATAGGAAAGCCAGACATGTGCAAGCAGGTATAGAGCCACAAAGAACCATGACCAGCTGATAAAATCAATCTATCTCGATCTTTCCAATTAGGATGTTTAGGATTATATTGCAAAAACTCAGCAAATAAAAATGCGCCCAATTCTGCACAGCCCATTGGAAGACCTGGATGACCAGACCCTGCACGCTCTACTGCATCCATGGTTAAAGAACGAATTGAATTTGCAATTTTTTTTAACATATTCAGTGGTCCCGTTGAAAGAATGCCACATGATCATCAGCATCTATATTACCGTCGATTTTATGAAGTGAAAAAAAGCAGGAGAGCCGTAAGGTTCTCCTGCTGGAGTGGCCAGAACTGGAATCGAACCAGCGACACAAGGATTTTCAGTCCTCTTTAGGACAGTCGTCAGCTTACTTTCGCTCACCTCTAATTACCAAAACTCACTCAATTTTACAGGGAAGGAATGATTCTTTCCAAGATGTTTGTGTCATCAAAATCAATCTATTTCCATTAACGGAAATCGTCAACTCCGTTGGATTTACGGCATTTTCCATTTTTAACAAACAATCCAAACTCAACTTTTTCCCGCAATTTGAGCGAGAACCAACACATCTTCCCTTACCCATGTTTTTTTTGTGGTTTTGTGTTTGTGGATTTTGTGGTATTTTGGGCTTAATTTTGTGTAACAAGATGTAACTGAAATGTAGAATGTTCCTTCGTTTCCCTAGGAAAATTGTGTTTAAAGCTTCATTTTTTATGTAACTCTAATAAAATTTAGAATTTTTTTAACTCAGTTTAGTGGATGACTTTAATGCGGCTCATACTCTTCAATCTCTGTTGTTTTATATTCATATGTTAGCGCAAAGTAGAAATGTCCTATACAAAACAAAGTAGAAATGTCCTATTGACAAAAAATGTCAAAAAAACACGTAAAGATTGGGGGTAAAAAACCCCCATAATCTTGAAGTTATCCAT
>JABDDS010000003.1 GCA_013287465.1 Chlamydiota bacterium
CTAAAAAACATAAAAAACCAGCTACTTTTAAGGCTGGCATCATCACTCGAATCGCCCTAGTAGCCCTGGTCTTATTAGCTCTCTGTTACACCCCTACTCTTGCAAATGCGTCTAATTTACCAATTTTTCTTCATCAACCACAGGGAATGTATAGCAGAGAAATGGATGTACAATCACTAGTAAGTCCAGAGGCTTTGCAGTTCAATCCGATGGATCCAAGACCGAAATTGCTTTATTTAATGGCTGAAGAGGATGAGGAGGGCGCTTTTGCAATCACTCGGACTTCAGACATTGTTGAGCACACGCTAAAAACGGATCCCAAATCTGATCTTGCCCGAAGTTTCAGAAGCCACCAGAGAAAGGCTGCCAAAGGGAATCAACAGTCAATTAATTACTTGAAAAGCCAAATGGTGGATTATGGAATTGGAAAAATAATTAAAAGTCTAGACGAAAAATTTGACCTCCGGTTTAAAGTTGTTTCGACAGCTGATGAAATCTGCAAAGAAATAGCAGCTGCATCTAAGATTAGCAACTTCAAAGCATTGATTCTCAATGCGCATGCAGACGCGCACGCAGGCGCAAACCGCATATTACTTTCTAAAACACAAATGATTATAAACTATCCACAGAAACCAGAGGTGTTAGCTGCTTGGAACTATACTACAACTGATAGACCAATTAAGATCGATGAACACTGTTTTTCTGGATTATCTTCGGACTTTACATTTTCTCTTATTGCCTGCGAGACTGGAGCGTTTGAAACAAGCATAGCATATGCAATTGCTAAATTATCAAAAAGAACTGTATGGGCTCCAATGGGAAAAACAATCGTAGAAGACGTTGTATTTTCTATGGATATACCTTTTAAATCTCAATTTCTTAGGATGGATCCTAATGTCCCCATCGCTTATGATAATACTTGCGAGTTTCTTCCGGATGGCTTTCGTAGATGCGCAGATCATCAACGTCCCTTCCCTCGTGACTTTGAGCTGTAAGTTCCTTAATACAAAAAGCCAAACAGCCAACATAAGTACATGTTCACGGGGGCTATTTATTATAATTCAGGCCTTCAGCCTGAGATATAGTGAATAGACTCCGTGAACATGTACCAACTGTTGCCGGTCCATAATTAGACTTCTCTCGAAACTGTAATCCCATGCCTCTACCCGCCATTTAAAGCTTAATCGGGGAAGGGCGGGCACAGGCAGAGGCACGGGATTGCAGTTTCGAAAGAAATCTAATATCGCATTTAAAGCAGGCAGAAAAGCATTATAACATTTTCTGTTGCTACGCGAAGCGTTTGGAGTGCGAAAGTCCTCTTTCGCTTTACCTTAAATCACAAAGCGAAAGAGGGCTTTCGCACTCCAAACGCTTCGCGTAGCTACAAAAAATGTTGAAACGCAGTCCAATACAACCCACGCTTTCATCGCATTCAGTCATTTATGCTACGTGCCACTTCTAATTGCTGGCTATCCACTCCAATACCAGGGGCAGTAAGCCAATTAGAGAGGTCTGCTTGCTGTTGCTGCTGTAAAGAATTTTGATGAGGCAAAATTTCTTTATTTAGTTTGTAATAATTAATACTACGCCAATACTCTCGACTCTTCGCAATACGGCGTGCTATATCGCGGGCGTTATTGCGATTTTTGATACACGCACCTATACGATCCGAAATTTTCTCAAAAAAAAGCAAAGAAACTGTCGAGGCTAGGGCTAAATAAAGGATGTTAAAGCGGTTTTTATAATTTAATTCGTAAAATATATTTCTTTTTTGTAGATAATTTAAAGAATCATTTGTGAATGCGAGTCCAAAAGAAAAAGCAAGTAATGTTAAAGAACACATTCGTGCAGCACGTGTTACGTGAAAACAACCATTTAAAGTTGTATCGATCATACAGGCTGTGGCTCTTGATAAACATTCCATAAAAAATAATTATCTTCTTATTAGCAATAAAATTCTTGCTGCCATGCCTCCAACCAGTTCGATTGATCGAAGAACTCGGGTCAATAGGGGTGTTACAACATGAACAGGATGAATAGGTTGAGGTAATCCCGTCGCAAATATTTTCAAACATTGATCATGGATGCCATATAGTCCTCGTGGATTTTCATCAGTAAAATCCTCAAGGCAGCAATTACACTTGTCTCTATTAGTTGTTGCTATTGGGTTCATTTCTTCTCTAATTAATTATTTTTTTAATAAGACATAAGGGCGATTATAAAGCATAACAATTTCTAATGCAATAGATTTTTTTACATCATAAGTATCCAATACCTTATTCTGTCCTTGTGCATAAGGAAAGAAAATTTATTTCTGTGCTTGTTTAAAATGATAGGATATGATATTTCTATCTTTATGGGGAGGATATAATATGGAAAAGTTTCTATCTGTGTTACAGGAAGAATTTAGAAAAAATTTAAGTGCTACAGCGGGTAGTGTTGTACGTTCTTACCAATTTCCTAAAGGTAAAGACCTTGCTAAGGTGGCGATTGGAATTAGACGTTCAGGAAAAACCTATTTTTTATTTCAAACGATGAGAGAGCTTCTTTCTCAGGATATCATCATCGATCGATTGCTCTATCTTAATTTTGAAGATGACCGATTATTACCGGTAGATCAAAAGAAAATGGGTGAGATGGTAGATGCTTTATATACCTTGAATCCCGATCTCCACAACCATCGGTGTTTTCTTTTTCTTGATGAAGTACAAAATGTAGAAGGATGGCCTCTAGTTATTCGTCGTCTTTTAGACACAAAAGATGTAGAAATTTACATTACAGGATCATCTGCAAAGTTATTAAGCAAAGAGATTGCTACATCTTTGCGAGGACGTTCGTTATCTATAGAAATTCAACCTTATAGTTTTGAAGAGTATTTAAAATCTAGAGAGCTTCCTTTGCCTACAAAGCCATTTGGAAGGAAAGTCCTAGATCAATATCGCTTACATTTATTAGATTTTTTTCAGAGAGGAGGGTTCCCCGGTGTTCAGCTACTGTCGGAACAAGAAAGGCTTGAGACACTGCAAGCTTATGTTGAGGTGGTTGTCTTTAGAGATATTGTAGAACGCCATAAAGTTTCTAATATAAAGTTGTTGAAGTATTTCGTTAATATTCTTTTGAAAAATATCGCTTCGCGATTTTCCATTAACAAATTTCATAAAGATATTAATAGTCAGGGATATAAGGTAGGGAAAGATACTCTGTATGGGTATTTAGAGCACTTGGAAGATGCCTTTCTTATCTATACAGTTCCTCTTTTTACAGAGTCTTTGCGAGTTTCAGAGACAACTCCGAAAAAAATTTATGCTGTTGACAATGGGATGATAAATGCAAATACATTTAATTTGTCATTTAATTTCGGGAAATTGTTAGAAAATCAAGTCTATTTGGATTTGCGTCGTCAGAAAAAGGAGATTTTTTATTATCATACCTCTGAAGGTTATGAGGTTGATTTTGTCACCAAAGATCAGAAAGGACATTATGAGATGATTCAAGTGGTTTGGGATAAAAGCGATCCCTTAACTTTTGAAAGAGAAGAAAGAGCTCTTAAATCTGCAGAAAAGGAGTTAGGGATTAAAGGAAAGATGATTGATTGGGAACAGTATTTAATGGGTCTGTAGTTTTGATGTGTTTTTTTAAATTATTTTTTTAATATTTTCGTTGAGTTTTAAATTTATTTATTATATAATTTATTCGGATGCTTAATAAATTTAAAATAAATAATTAAATGTCGATTTATAATCACACAAATCATTTTGCAGGATTACCTCAACTCAGTGTGGGTAACACTTTTCTGCCATCATTCAGTAACCAGAGTTTATTTCTGGGAAATCAGGAGTCGATGGATGAGATCGACACAGATGTTCCTGTAATCTTACCCCCTGAGATCGAGGAATGTCATGAAGCTTTCGATCAGCTTGAGGAATATGAATGGGAACTCACGGACAGCTGTAAAGGTCCGAATGGGAATCGTTCCTTAGGTGGAGCTTCTGCATTAAAGGCGATGTTAGTGCAGGTAGGTGAGGTCAACGATCTCGTTGAGGATTTACCTAAAAATGCTTCTTTGGCTCCCATGCTAAATCGGTGTAGTGAAGAGAGTGCTACAGTTGCCTCTATAGTTGAGATGTGGAGTGGAGATGCCTCCAATGAAATCGATGACCATTTACGTCATATAAAGAGACTTACGTCTCACCAGCCACTCGTTGCCCATGCAGCTCCTCTTTGTTTAGCACTAAAAAAACAGCTAGAGCAAGTTATCCTCGCATGCAAGCAATCAAAAACGATGTTGCTTAGAGAAAGCAAACTAGCTTCAAGGCAAAGCGATAAGGAAAATTACCTCGCAGCAGCATGTGAATTAAAAGAAGTGATAAAAAAAGCAAAGCGCGCTCTTGCAAAATGCACTAAAGAGCTTAAGGACAAAGATCTCTCTACAATTGCCAACATGACGTATGGAGATGAAGAGTGGGAACGTCTTTCCTCTATAGAACCGCCAGAAAGTCTCAAGAGAAAAATTTGGAATAAGACGACCTCTTTTCTCAATCCATTGGGGTACATCCCGGAGAGGTGGCGTCCGTCGACACAACAAGTCACCGGGGCTGTTTTAATTGCTCTTGTTGGAGGAGAACATGCGATTAATCGGGTTGAAAACTTTCACGCCTCTCCTTATCTAAGCACTTCTTCTGCTTCTAGAACAGAAGATGGAATCATCCCAACTTTCTTCAAATACATCAGTAGCTTCTGGAAGGTTGCCAATACCGACTCTAAAACGATCATCGAAGAAGCTCGCGAGGAGTTAAAACAAGTCCGAGAAGATTTAAGTGAAAAAGCTAAAATCTTTAAATTTAAAGAAGAAGTCGAATTTTTACGTCGTCAAGTTTTACTGGCTGTTGCTGATACTCCTGATGAACACTGTCCAGCATCTGAGCTTTTCTCTTGGACGCAGCGCGTCGATGAGCTCTGTTACGATCTAAAAGTCTTAGAAGGCCGAGTCGCGGATTTAGCTCCTGCAGCAAGCGCTTTGATGACTCAGAAAGTGGAAGAGGTGCGTGCTTTGTTTGGGAATAAACACACCAATCTCTTAAAACTGTCGACCCTTTTTACGACGTTGGAGACTCCTGGAGTGATTGTCCCTCTTCCTCAAGGGATCTCTAGCAATCAGGTCCATGCCTTCTTAGCCAGAAGGTCTTCACAGATCTTTGAAGATTGGAATAGGCTCGGAAAACTTTATGCCAACTATGAAGGAAGAGAGGCTTTTTTGCAAACGGAAGAGGCGCAAGCACTGCTTGCCTCCATTGATGCAGCAATAGCTCGAGCATTTGAAGGGGGCGAAGAGGAGCTACGAGAACTTTTCACAGAAGAATTTATCCTTTGGGTTCAAAATGTCGCTGCCCGCGGGGAATATCTGATGGTGCGCAGCACTGGAGCAGAAGACTCTACAGTTGCGAATGCCGGGGGCAATGTCAGCAAAGCCTATGTCAAACCCAACCTCAAAGATATCGCCAAAGCCATCGGAGAAGTAGTCCGCTCATATTCGAGTTCGGGATCCCTACAAAACCGGATCAATGCCGATGAAAATCCATTCACGGATAAGTTACAACTTTCCGTCACAGCACAAGAATTGATTGGAGAGACGATTGGAGGATCCCTACTGCCAACAGACATTCCAGTCAGTATGGTTGTGTTTAGCAATGAGCCTCTCTTCGTTGGAGGAGAAGAATTTCGGTTAATGAGAATCACAGCTGCTCCAGGGCATGGGGAAGCTGTCGTCGGCAACCTCGGCATTGTGACCGATAGCGTTTTAGTCGTTCAATCGGTAGCACATCCCGATAAACTTTACATTCTGTACGACAACCAGCTTAAGCCATTGCGAATGGCCCCGGTTGCTATCGATGAAATGGTCCGCCTGGAAAAGCTTCCCAACACTCCACAAATGGCGGCAATGCCAGCCCTTTCTCATGAAATGATTGCGCGGTTGTATCACGTCGGACTCACCGTTGAAAAGTATTTTGGACACTCGGCAAGCGATTTAGAAATCGTCGTCAAAAAAGGAAATATTTATATTGTCCAAGCACGTCCTGTTAACCGTCCTTCCCTTCTCCCTACTTATGTCGATATGCAAAAAGCTGAGAGCCTACCGAAATCCCCAGTGATTAAAAAAATACAAGGGGAGATCATCGTCCCTGGAAAGGCCTCTGCAATTGCAATTGCAGACAAAAGCCAAATGATCGTCGCCAACACCCTCGAAGAGGCTGAACGTCTCTATCTAGCAAGCCCACCGGGCAGTGTACGGCTTGTTGTCGTCGGAACTGAAGAACCTGCCAACTCTCACCCCGTCGTCAACTTTAGCAGCCAGGGGATCCCTTGTCTCTTTATGAAAAATCATGAAGAAGCCAAAAGCTTTGCCGACCAAATTTCCGCGACCTACCAAGTCGTTGCATGTGTGCAGACTGCTACCCTCAATTTATGGGAGCTAGAAGTCGCTGAACCGCAAAACTACTTTTCAGAGGGATTTGCAGTCCATCCTGCAAAAATCGCTCTTTCACTTCCTGTTGCAGCTGCAGCCTCACATCCTTTAATCGTCGAAGAAGAAACTCCAACAGAGGTCAAAGAGCTTATCGTTCAAGTGCGCTCTCAAAACAAAGAAGAGGCAATTCAGGCTCTTAATGCCCTTGAAAGCCACCCTTGGGTGACGCAACTGGCACCACGTATCGCGACGCTCACAGATCAGCTTGCGGCGACTCCTGTTGAAGGGGGACTTCCTCTTCTAGCTATTTTAGAATTGATCGAAAGACAGCGCATACGCGCTTTTGAAGAGGTACGCCTAAGCCTAAATTCTGGCAAACGACTCCACCCTCTCTTCTGGCAAAAGACTCTAGAAGCCACCCTCATTGGCAATGAAAAATCCCTGGGGCTTGGACAACATGCATTAATTCATGCCAAGTCATTAGCGAATTCCCTTCAAACACTGATCGACTACCAAAAGCAGCTCGATCATCCCGCCCATCTCTCTTCGCTCTTATTAGATGGGGTGCAGCAGGCTCCCTTTGCCGAAATCGCCGATGGATGGAAAGGATTTTTATTAAGCCTGGAACTTTCTATCCACGATCAATCAATTCCAGAAGCCGATATCAATGAATTTAAAGAGCTCATTTCCATATTGAAACAATCAAATGTACTTCCAACATGGTTGTTGACGACGTTCCAACCTCAATTAAAGGTAGATGGAGCAGCGCCACAAATTATTTTGAAGGCGTTCATTGCCCAACTTTCTGCTGACGAAAAGATTAAACTCAAAAGAATGCTGAATGAACAACGACTGATCCGTGAGGAGATGAGCCAGATAGAGCAATTTGCTGATCCAAAACTATTCTTCAAAGTTTTAGAGAGGTTTAAAGAAATAGTAAAGCATTTCTCAGATCATGCAATGATTAATGAATATCTTGATCAGTCTTCATCAATTGTACAGATTGTGACACTGCAATCAATGGAACTATTAGCGGCCTTTGGAGATGCTGCCATCAAAAGCATGAAGAGTGGACAGGCATTTGAGGAGCCAAAAGTTAAAATTTTTAAAGAAATGATCGCTATTTACAAAAATATTTTTTCAGACTGGGTTATTGCGCGTGAAGATCAAATGAGACTAGATTCGAATAAAGAAATTAAAGCCTATGTTCGCGTGATTGAAAAAATTTTCGGACAATTAGATGACAACCCAAATCAGTTATTACCATCAAGAGATTTTTTTGTTAATGCTGCCTTGTTTGGAAGCGACGCACATTTTTATGACCATTTGCCAGAGACACTGGAAGATGTTTTTACTTTAATACATCAAAATTTAATTCAATTCGTCGAATGGGAAAATCAAAAATTTCTATCGGATATAGTCTGGAATTCACGTCTTAAAGAGATTCTCGAAATCGATGAGTTTAAAGAAAAGGAAATTTCTGGTGTCAGTATTAATAGCAAAGGCGTGAACATTAAATACAACTTTCCTCTACGGAATCACAGTCTCCAACTTGAAGTGAAATACGATCGAATGAGTGACCGTGTGATATTTACCTATTCATTCTTCGGTGAAGGAGAAATGGAGCGTTGGAATATTATAGCCACGTGGGCTAGTCTTCTGGATGATCTTGACTATCTGAAAATTGTCGGATCGATTAAAGAAATGACTCGAGGGGTCTCTTTCAGTTGGGATATTCCCAATAAAAAGGCGGTTATTGATGCAATAGCCATACGTGAAAGATTTGTTGCATCGACTTATACTCGGAAAAAAATATCTGATCAACAATTTAGTACATTGATTCCAGACGGCGATATCAACGTTCTTGCTCCTAAAATCATAACTACTGCCATTAAGCTTTTAGATCAACAACCGACAATTGCAAACATGCTTCTCAGAAATTTAATAACTGGTGGATATGCAATTACTGAAGTGGAGGCTACTGTCGATAAATTGTTAAATTTAAATCCAAAAATGATGCTAGTGTTATTAAGTATTTTAGTTGCTAACGGGTATTCTTTTAATAGAGCAGAAATTGCCGCTTTTCAATTTATAAATAAATTTCCGGTTGAAGCAGAAACAATATTCAAACAATTGGTAGAAAAAGGACATTCTATTGATATTATTAAAACTACAGCTAATGATCTTCTAGAACAACAACCAGAAACTGCAGTTATACTTTTCGGAAGCTTGATAGCTGGAGGGTATGCAGTCATTCAAGCGGAAGCTGTTATTGATAAATTATTAAATTTAAACTCAGAGACAGCACTTAAACTATTAGGCGTTTTAGTTAGACACGGATATTCTTTTGCTAAAGCTGCAGCTGGTGCTATTAAATTTATAGACAGCTTTCCTCTTGAAGCAATGATGGTGATTGAAGAATTAATCAATGCAAAATATTTTACCCCTGATATTGAAACTATAGCCATCAGACTTATGAATGAACGCCATTCGAACGGCTTTAAATTGATTAAAAATTTAATGAATAATGGATGTAAATCTATCGCTCCAAAAGTGGGCGATGTTGCTATGAAATTATTAATGAAAGGTCATTATGATTTTGCTTCTCCATTATTCGAGCTATTAATTGATACAAAACATGAAATAACGCTTGTTGAGGACGCTATCAATAAACTATTTGTTGTCGATTTTTTTAAAGGGAAAAAGTTGTTTAGAGATTTAACTGATGAATATATTGCGAATGCTGAAGCTATTGCCTTCAAATTCTTAGATGAAAATCCAATGAAAGCAATGGAAGCAATGAGTCTGTTTAGAATCCTGATCAACTCAGGACGCTTTCCTAAAACCGCAGAAACTGTTGCTATTAAATTATTTAATAAAAACTCACAGTTCGCTGAGACTTTACTTGTTGAATTAGTAGAAACAAATAGGATTAGCGCACGCACGTTAGCAAAATCTATGATCGATCAAGGATATATATTTAATAAAGATATAATTTCTAAATTGCACAAAAAACACCCCGAAAATGCTGCTGATTTATTTTTAGATTTAGCATGGATGGGTAAAGAAATTGCTGTGAATGAATTGAGTTAAATTTTCATTTTAGGATCGAGAGCATCGCGGAGGGCATCTCCGATCAGTGCGATGGCGACGAGTAAGATTGTGAGAAGGATAGCAGGAGGCCAAAGTAAGTAGCTCGCATTAGGAAAACCCAATCGTCCTTCATCCATTAAAACACCCCAGGAACAAGATCCTTCCTCTCCTAGACCAAGAAAGGAGAGTCCAGCTTCGCTTGTGATTGCTCCCATGATTGCAAAGGGGAGGAGTGTTAAAACAGGAGGAATTGCATTAGGTAGAATGTGGGAAAAAATGATACGAGAATCGTTAAAACCCAAGGCACGGCACGCTTCGATATAGGGAAGGTTGCGTTGTTTAAAAAATTCGCCTCTTAAATAGCGACTGAAGGAGGTCCAGCTGAAGAGTCCGATGACGGCAATGACCAGAAAGATTGATTTACTCTCCATTAAGGCCACTACCATGAGTAGAATGAAGAATGTTGGCATGGCTTCCCATACCTCGAGAAGGCGACTGACGATGATGTCGAAGGTGCCCCCATAGAAACCAGCAAGGGCTCCGATAGGCAGTCCAATGAGTAGTGAAAGCATAACAGCTAAAATACCGACTACGAGGGAGATGCGAACACCGAAGATAAGGGCAGCGATGAAATCGCCGCGGTTGATGCGAGTCAGTTCTAGAAAATGTACTTTGCTGTTGAGGGATTGGTTTCCGCCGGCATCATCTTCCCAGTGGAAGGGGCGGATGAGAGGCATGATTTCGTGATGGAGTTTGAGAATTTCTTTTTCGATCCATTGCCGTTTTTGCACAATGTAGTCAGAGAATGCCTTGGCTTCTTGATGTTCGATGGAGCTTTCGGGAGTGGAATCGAGAATTTTTTTAAATCGTACAAGTTCTTTATTTTCGTTGTCCTTGGCTTGTTGCCATAGTGTTGAAAGATGGGTATCGCCTAGATATTTTTCCAATTTTTTTTGTTGTATTAGGCGTTGTTGGTAGTTCAGGATTAAATTGAGCTTAGCGTAATCGGTCATGTATTGGAGATCGAAATTCCAGTCTGGAAGAGGGTGGGAGACTAATGCTTCTTGTCGTTCTTTATTGAGTTGTCGATTAGAAGCAGGATCTGTGATAGGACCATAAAGAAAAAAAAGAAAAAGGGAGAGTTGAAGAATGATAAAAGAGATGATGACCTTTAGAATTGCACGGAGATTATTGCGAGATAGGTAAATAAAAAATGCAGTTAGGGGTGCGGTAAAGATAAGAAGGTTGAAGAAGATGTCGAGACCTTTTGTGTAATATCCTTTAAAGCATAGGTAGCGAAACAAAGGGAAGTACCATGTGCCGTCATACTGTACGACAAAAGGTTTACTTGCTGCTAGGAATGGTGCGTAGATCGCTACAAGGCAAAAGAGAAACACAATGTAGAGTGCAATTCTACCTAAAAATCTGCTGTAAAATTGCTTCCAGATCATAGATTCACCCTAGGATCCAGTATAGTATAAGCAAAATCGGCCACCAGATACCCTGCTAACGACAGCAAAGAGCCTGCAAAAGAGGAAAACATAATGACATTATAATCGCGATTGATGACAGCGTCATAAAAAAACTTGCCAAAACCGTGAATTTCAAATAGTGTCTCTACGATTAAAGATCCTCCGAGTACTATTCCGAGAGATCCAGCAATGGACGTGACAATGGTAATACCTGCGTTGCGTCCGACGTGCTTCATTAGAATAGTGAGCGGGGGGACTCCATTGCTCCAAGCTGTTCTCACATAGTCCTGTTTAAGAATTTCCAATACAGCAGTGCGCGAAAGACGTGTTTGCACGGCTAATCCACCATACATGACAGCAATGAGAGGCAAACAGATATGTTTCAAAATATCCAATAGTTGCTGGTAGGAGTTCAAACGATTATATACACTATCCGGGCTGGTAAAACCACTCATAGGAATGGGGACGTTGGTGAAGGGGAAATTGTGGTTAAAGGCGACTTCTTCGATTAGAAAGGGAGCGACAACGAAGATCGGCAAGGCATAGAGTATCAAGAAAAATAGACTGAGAGAACGATCCTGCCAACGGTGATGACGGTAGGCCATAAGACAACCGAACACTTGGCAAAGGACAAATGTGATGAGCATTGGCAAGATAGAAAGTGTGAGTGAGTATTTAAAACGTCTAGTGACTTCGCTGATCACTGTTTTATCATCGTCATTGCGCATGGTACCAAAATCGAGAGTTAATATACGACTCATGTAGCGATAAAATCGAGTTTCAAAAAAAACGATCCGAATTTTTTCCGTTGTTGTTGGCTCATAGAAATATTGGAGTCGATTATTTTCATACCAGTCAGTGAGCTGCTGCACTTTGGCTGTAATATCTTTCGGGGTGTCTTTATTGGTAATGACTAGACGTCTAAGGAGGTTATTGTCTGCCGCTATTTTTCTATTGGCAATAGATTCTTGTTCGGTAATTTTAGAACCTACAAAAGCTTGTTGTGATCCTCCTCTCATAAAAAAACGGGAAGCCATAACTCGCATTTCTATCGGGGTGTGATCGTCCTGAATAATTTTTAATAGCTTGGGCATCACATAGCGAGAACGGTCGCCAAAAAGGACTTTCAATGCGCTGTATTCTTTTACAGGTATTTCTTCTGTTGCATTTGGCGTTGCCTTCCTGGTCAATAATATATCCAATTCTTTATCAACAGTCGACTGAGAGGTCCATGGCCAAAAATTAAGTATTATTGGCAACGTCAATCCATACCTTTCGCGAAACTGCAGATAACGTTCATCGCTTCCGAAGGCAACAGCACGGTCGGCACTGCGGCTGGCGCCACCTTCCGGGGAGATTTCTGTGATTGTTACAGGATCACCGGGAGCCAAATTGATCATAATGAAGTTGACCAAAATGATGCAAAATAGAGTAAGAGGCAGAAGTAAAAGACGACGCATTAAATAATCAAACATAATCTAATTCTTATTAATCCAATAAATGCTCGAATTAGGCTCCCCTACATTGGCTCCAGGAATCAAATCTTGTCGTTTTGCGGGGATAAAGACATTTTCTAGGTACTCCCTGTAAAGAAGAACAATGTTAGGACTATAGAGAAAAGTGTAGGGTTGCTCATGATGAAGAATGGCATCAAATTTGTGGTACAATTCAATGCGTTTCTCTTGATTTGATTCATAGTCAAGTTGGTCAATAATAGAGTCGACGTCTTTATTTACAAAACTGACGGCATTGGAAGATCCTTTTTCTTTAGCTCCGGCAGAGTGCCACAGTTGACGTGGGTCTTCTGGCGGGTTTCCAAGGGTCCATCCTAAACAAAGAGCTTCAAAGGATTTATCTTCAAAGGTGGCAGAAAGATCAGCAACATCGACGGCTTTGAGGCGGCAGTCAATGTTAATTGCTTTTAATGCTTTGGAAACATATTCACAGATAGATTTCGTTGTTGGATTTTTAACATAATAGGTGAGGGAAAAGCGAAATGGAACCCGTTTGCCATCGATGAGTTTGTCGATGATGCCATCTCCATCGCTGTCATACCACCCTTCCTCTTCAAGAAAACGACGAGCCTGTTGAGGACTAAATGGCCAAGGGGTTATTGAGGGGTCATATGCAGGAGAGTTGCGATGGAAGGTACCGGTGGTTTCAATTCCCAATCCATTTAGATTTTGTTCGATAAGACGACTTCTATCAATAGCCATCGTCATCGCCTGGCGTACTTTGGTCGATTGAAAAAACGGAGTCGCCTGGTTCCATCCAATATAAAAATACATCCGTGCTAAATAGTCGAGACGTTTGATAGCCAATCCCTTTGCAACTTGTTTTTCATAAGCTGGGGTTTGAAGGAAAGCTTCAAATTCCATCAGTTGTTCAGGTTGTAAATTGCAAGTGTCGAGATCCCCATTTTTAAATGACTGCCAGATCGTATCGGTGCTTTCTTTAAAGTCCACTTCTCTAAATAGGGCTAAGGCTTCATCTTGAGAATAAAAGTCGGCATTGCGTCTAAACTTAATTTGTCTTTCATTCAGTCCGTCAAAAACCCATGCTCCGCAGCTGACAATGACATTTTTTGCCCAGTGATTGGCAAAGTTTTCTGCCCAAACAGAGTTCGAACGGTAGGTGTCTTCAGCCTCATCTTGTAGAACGATTTTTTGTCCATTGGCAAAGTATTTATAAACAAAAGCAGGAAGAGGGGTTAATTGCCCTGTGAGTTGCCTAGCGACATATTTAACTTTTTTGACTTCTTTGCCGTTTGCTTCTTTTACGGTGTCTGTTTTCCATCGAGCTACAAATGTGAGCTTATCAATGACTCTTACCTCTTCAAGAAGTTCATAAAGAGGGCGCATTGTCATTGCTTGCATTCCTTGGACATATGGATTTTTTATCGCATCGAAACAAAATTTAAAGTCTTCTGCTGTCACTTGATTTTTTTCGAGAAATTGTGGCGCTAAAGTGATGTTGTTGGAAAAAAAATCTTGTTTAAGGGGTTGCCAATAGACTCCATCGCGGAGGTAAACCCAAAATTCAACGAATTCCCCATCAAGGGTTGGTCGTTCTTCCATTCTAATGGCTAGGTCGGGAGCAAGTGTGCCATATTTACCGAACTGCGGTTGGGCGACGGAGGCTCCGCAAAGACGGATCCAGTTTTGTATGTAAGCCCATCCGCTAAATGGGTGGAGATTGTCTGGTTTAGCGATGTTTGCATCGTGGAAGGTGCCGTGAGGGGTAAAATCTTGTCCAAGCATTTTAGGGAGTACATCGAGCATGAAAGGATCGGGTTCTAGAAGATTTGGGAATTTGCTTGTAGAGGTTGCGACTGAGGTGTCGGAGTGTGTTGGTTGGTGATGCAGTGTTGTTTGAACAGGGCGTAGTGGAAATATTGTTCCGTTGCGGATACAGGTAACCTCGTTTTTAAGCTGCCCTACTTCAATACGTAGGGCTTTCATGTCGTTTTCTATAAGCGTGGAAGACCAATAAAGCATGCACATAAAGGCAAGAAGCCCTACTGCTAGAAAAAAACGAAGAATATATAGTCCGATGGGTTCTTTGTTCATTACTTGGTATCCTTTCTGATATGGACCTAATACTACTCGAAAGTCAATCAGGGTGCAAGTGCGTGTTTATTAGTTAGCTAATTTCGTGCCCGCGTGCGTGCCCGTGCCCGTATCCTATTACCCATAAGTCTTTAAATTAGGCATATAGCTACTTTGTAGCCGTGCATAAGTATAAAAACCATACTGCTATGCATAAGCACGGAAACGCAAAGGCGCAAAGACGCAGAGACGCAAAGCCTTCGGCCCCTCAGAGCAAAAGAGCAGAGTGAGTGGGTATTGTTAAGATCCGAGCTTGTGAGGAACTTAAAAGGCTTAACCTGAAATAATACTTTTTTGCTCTGAGGGGCCGAAGGCTTTGCGTCTCTGCGTCTTTGCGTTTCCGTGCTTATGCATAGTTACATACTTGCTATTTTCTTTTGGTCTATGCTAAAAGAAGAAAAATGGACTTATGGGTAAAATAGGATGCGCACACGGACACGAAATTAACTAACTAATGAACGTGAATGTTTAAAAAATCGCAAGGTGATACTCGGGATTTCCAAAAGGGTAAATGATCCAATGGGCAATGAGACCAGCTTCTGCTAACCCTCTTAAGATTGATACTCCTCCAACAAAAATGGCCGAAATACCGATAACAGATTGATAGTAGGGCTTAAATCGATTTAAAAAGAGATGAGCTTGCATCGCGAGGAAAAGAGATGGGGAGGTTAAAAGGGCAAATGCAAATCCGTTAAGTAATCCTACATAAAAATTTCCAGATAACGCACAGGCTGAAAACACGATTAACGTTTGGCCGCAAGGTAACGTTAATGTAAAGAAACCAAATAGAAATGTGGGCCACACCTGATCGCGGAGCATCAACAAAGATAGGGTCCGATTAACACTTGCTAAACGCTTTCCTAGCCATGCATGGCCGGGATAAGACCAACCTGATAACGTGTATATTCCTAGCAGGGTGAGTAAGCAGCCAAAAATAATGCTTGTGGCTTCTGCAAGATGATACTGACTGAAGAGAACTCCGACAACGGCACCCATTCCACCAGCGATTCCACCGGCAAGGGTAAATGAGAGAAGGCGTCCTAAAAAATAAAAATAACGATAGCGATGACGTCCAATCATCATGACGAGCGGTCCGCACATTCCTAAACAGTGTAAGTTGCCGAATAAATAGAGAGGGAGCATGGCAATGAGCAGCGACATATGTTATCGCCCAGACTCAATATTTTTGCGCATCAACTGGGCTTGAGACATATCTTGGCGCGTGGATCCCGAAGGACGTGTGTAGGCAAAAATAGTCACCCCGATTAAACACCCCATAAAAATGACAAAAATTGCCGTCGCTGACTTCTGAAAAATACGCATTTTAGCAAACATAATTATACCTGTTGTAAAAGGGATAAAGGACGCAAAGAACCTTTAAAACGGGGCAGGCCTAATCTCGTTACTACGCGAAGCGTTTGGAGTGCGAAAGTCCTCTTTCGCTTTGTCATTTAAAAGCGAAAGAGGACTTTCGCACTCCAAACGCTTCGCGTAGCAAAATATCGTGATCTGAAATATTTACTTCTCACTTATCCAATCGCCTCTTATAGTCCTTTCTGCCATGATAGGGACTTATCATTTTTAGTGTATATGAAAAAATATGGTTTACTTTTTAATTTCTCTCCATTTTTTCGCTACCTGAGCAGCGATTGGGCCTGCTTCTTTACCAAAGCCGCCATAGCGCAGATAGACGACGACGACGAGTTCTGGATTGCCAAATGAATCGCGAAAAAGAAAACGGTTTTCATTTTTATCAACGACACTTTCATCATAAACAATTCCTCCAAACCAGACGTGAGTATACATATTGGTCCCTATGGTTGGATCGAGGTCTATATATTCTATAGACTCTGCTGTGCTGGTTTTTCCTAGCAGCTGATATTTAAGCTCAGTGTAGTCGGCAATAGCCTTGGGATCTGTCTGGTAAAGTCGAGAGAGGCTACGAATTCCATCTCTATGGGTACGAGCGACCACACGACACATTCCATCCAAGAGAGTTCTTTGTATGATGTCGGGAAGGAAAATTTCTCGTTGTACAGTAGGACAAGATTCATCGGTCATTTTGACTATTTTTGGCTTTAGGATTTTTCCTCCATTCGCAATTGCTGATAGCATGACCGTTGTTTGAAGTGGCGTTGTGACGAGGGTGTGTTGCCCGATTGCAAATGCGTAGAGTCCTGTGCGGTTCACATCGATATCATCGGGGACTTTTCCTGAAATTTCTCCTGGGAGATCGATTCCTGTGCGAGAGCCAAAAGAAAATAACTTAGCTGCGCGCGATAAATCGAGTGGGGACTCAAGGACGTCGCCAGCAATGAGGGCGAAATAAGGGTTGCTGGATGTTTCAAGTGCCTTTAAAAGATCGACTTTACCAATCGATGATAGAGAGCTTCTTGGAAGGCGTCCTCCTTTATAATGTCGTGGCAATGGCTGATTATTGCCGTCATATCCGAGGTAAAGGTCTTTTCCTTTATAGAAAATATAATCTGTCATTTGAAGTGGGTTAAGATCGGAAAATCCTTTTCCAGATGACTCTAGGTAATGATAGCGCTGCACAAGAGCTTCGTAGGCCGTGACGAGTTTAAATAAAGATCCCTGAGTGGCTGCTTGCCGATAGGCTTGAGAACGTCCATAGCCATATCCGTAGCGAGGGTAGAAGGCTGCTGCTAAATGTTTTTCTTCTTGTGTAAAATCGGTATTTTTACGCAGGTGTCGGTAATGGCCGAATAGGGGTCTATTGAGGTCTGAAAATCTGCGGAATGTCTGCATGTAGGCAACTGCAACTTCGTTGGGCAGTGCCTGAAGAGTTTTTTGTATTGTTTTATAGGCATTCATCCATTCAGCAGAATGGTGGGCTCCCTGAGCAATTTCTGAGTGCCAGTTTTTAAAATATTCTATGTATGAGAAAAGCTCTTGATCAGGTTGTGGGGATGGGGACTGAATGAGAAATAGATGGATAAACTGCCATTTATGAGTATCCCAAAAAACTTGAAATTGCTCGTTTTCTAGTGAATCGAAATAGTCAATATAAGGTTTAGCATAGCGATGAGTAACTCTTTCTTCGGCACGGATTTGTTTTAAGTATTCTTTTTCATTGATTTTACGCCATGGTTTAAAATTAAATTCGTGAAATAAATTTTTAGTCATTCCTTTGACTAAATCGTAAATAGCAGCTAGTGCCACGCCATTTTCTTTATATTTTGAAAGGGATTGATTCCCTATCGTTCCTAAAAGTGTATCATCGAAATGTTCAGGAGAAACCGCAACGCGGATGAGATCGATCAAGAGTATTTGATCGTAAGTGCGATCCAGGCTCCCTATGTAACGGTCGAGTGCTTGCTTGTGTTTTTCAATTTCTTGCTGTTGATTCTCAATCGTTAGTAGTTCATTTGCTGTCGCTTTTTTCCCTAAGGAGATGTGCTCTTCTCCTCGATAAAGAATGTCAAAAAGAGTGGCTATGTTGATTCCTGGAAGAAGTGCAATTAATTTTTCTAAATGAGTTTGAATAATGATTGCATCATTGACTGTTCCTTTGGCTAATATGCTAGATTTTAGCGGACTCTCTTCAGAGAGAATGAACTCGAGATAATTGTTCCATGTAAGGAATATTTCTTCATTATAGGTTGTTTTCTTTTTGCGATTAAAGACTTCTCGTTCCCAGGGTTGCTGTTGATCCCAGATGCTAGCGAGATAGGTTTCATTTTCGAGCCATTTATGCACGTGAGAACGTTTTTGTTTACGCTCTTCTGGGGTTCCAGCTGCTATGAAGTCATTAGGATCGAAGCGGGGATGAGAAGCCATAGCTAGAATTTCCCCTGTGTTGGGATCCATTGCTACAATTGCTCCTCCTTTGATCCAGGGGTCCTTATCAGCTAATATAGTTCGTTTAGGGACGACGTTTAGGCGGGAAAGTCTTGTCTGTCGAATTTTTTCATTAGCGACCAATAGTTCTTCGGCATATTGCTGAAGTTCGATTGAAATTGTCAGCTGAACCCGTTTTCCTGGCATCGGGTCGCGGGTTCCTGGAAGTTCTTTTAAAAAGTTACCTTGAGCATCTGAGTAGTAAGCTCTTTTGCCACGAAAACCGCGCAGGGAGTCTTCAAAACGAGCTTCTATTCCTGTTTTTCCGATTGAATCATTAATAGTGTAGGCGAGTTCATTTAAGTCATTGAAGCGCTGGTTCACCTCGTCTATTGTGATGAGTCCTTTAGGAAAAGGGACCTCTTCTCCTCTTTCAACCGACTCTAAATAGCTCTCTAAGGCTTTAATTTCCCTGATGATACCTTCATATTCGTTTTTATTAATTGCTCCCATGTAACCGATGATATCGCTAGCGACCTTTTCGTAGGCATAGTGACGTCGAGGGACGCGTTCTACGTGGATTCCAAGCCAATCTTTTTCGAGCATTTTTAATCGGTAATATTCCCGTTCACTCACATCTTCTTTGATGATAAAAGGGAGTTGGTTATAGAAAGAAGCTTTGGCATGGATGAGGTCTTCGATACGTTCTGGGTCGAGAGAGAGTTCATTTCCTAGGAGTCTTGAAAGAGTTGCGATATACTCTTTTCTTTTGGAACGTTTCACCCGATCTCCCTTTTCATTGATTTCCCAAGTGGTGATTGGAATTTGCTTTAATTGGGAGTAGAGGATAGAGACGTTATACTGCATTTTATTAAAAGCCAAAGGGATATTGAATCTATCGCGGATGGTTCCTCGCTTGGCGGCTTCGGTCACTTGTTTGCGCTGTGGCTTTCTTGATTCATCGAGTTTTTTATCGTGCTGGACCACAGCTAAGTACCAGATTCTTAGGATAATCAAAAGAATACTTACGAGAATGACATTCAAAATGCGATTAGCTTTAAAAGGAATTTCTAACATAAGGAAATAATAGCTTTTTCTTATTTCTTTGGGAAAAGCAAAAAAAATGAAAGAGAGCTTGCATCAAAAAAGGAACTTGTAGCATACTGGGTTCTCTGCGCCTGTAGTTCAATGGTAGAACAGTAGCCTTCCAAGCTACTTGTGTCAGTTCGATTCTGATCAGGCGCTTTGCATCTTTCTATGTGGAATCTTGCATTTTATTTAATAACAACCAAGACCGAAATTTTGTTATAAGAATTAATTTAATTCTTTAGAAAACAGAATGCCGTCGTCAAAAATATAAAGGGACAAGGCTTGGCTACTACAGAACAAAACAGTCAATTAGTTACTATTAAGGAACTGCTTGAAGCAGGAGCACATTTTGGTCACCAGACACATCGCTGGAATCCAAAAATGAAACGCTTCATTTTTGAAGCGCGTAATGGATTATATATCATCGACTTAGCTAAAACACTCCAACAGATTCGCAATGCTGTTGAAGTCGTCAAACAGACAGTGGCAAACCATAGATCTATTCTTTTTGTTGGAACAAAAAAACAAGCAAAAACAGTTCTTCGTGAATTCGCCGAAGCTACAGGCGAATTTTACGTGTGTGAACGTTGGCTTGGTGGGATGCTTACCAACCTAACAACACTTCGTCAGTCAGTCAAAAAATTGGAAAGAATTGAAAAGCGTACGGCAGCTGGAAGCGTGGGAATGACAAAGAAAGAGATGTCTCTCTTATCGAAGGAACAGATTAAACTCGATAAAAACCTTTCTGGTGTTCGTGCAATGCGCAAATTGCCTGGTTTGGTGATCGTCGTAGATCCAAGTAAAGAGCACTTGGCTGTTGCTGAAGCAAATAAACTGGGTATCCCTGTCATGGGCTTAGTTGACACAAACTGCGATCCAGATCCTATTCAATACGTCATCGCATGTAATGACGATGCATTGAAAAGCATTAAACTTATCCTTCAGGCGTTAGCTCAGGGTATTATCGATCAGAAGAATGAAATGAATATTGCTTCAATGAAAGATGATGAAGACTACTCTGAAGAAAATGAAGTTGAAGTGGATATGGAGGCTGTCATTGCTGAAAAAGAAGCTCAAGAAAAAGGGGGGGAATAATTATGTCCCAACCAATAACTGCTGCTATGATTAAAGACCTACGCGACCGAACAGGAATCGCGATGGGTAAATGTAAAGAGGCTCTCGAAGAGGCAAAAGGGGACATCGAATTAGCGATAGCTAACCTCCGTAAAGCGGGAATGGCTTCTGCTGTCAAAAAAGAGGGCCGTGCAACAAACGAAGGGCTTATTGGTATCGCGGAAGCTGGAAATACGATTGCTCTTGTTGAGGTCAATGCCGAAACTGATTTCGTGGTTAAAAACGAACGCTTTAAGGAATTTGTTGAAAGCGTTGCACAAGAAGCGGCAAAAACAGCTCCAGCATCTCTTGAGGCCTTTTTGGCGCAAAAATACTCGAAAGACAGCGCTCTGACAGTTGATCAGTATCGCGCGACCATCGTTCAAACAATCGGCGAAAATATTCAAATTCGTCGAGTGTTAATCCTTCACAAATCTGCAGACAAATCGCTGGGAGTTTATTCTCACCTTGGCGGCAAAATTGTCACTGTCGTTGAGATAACTGGAAGTACTTCTCAAGAGGCTCTTGCTAAAGACATCGCAATGCATGTCGCTGCTGCATCTCCTGAGTACCTATCGCCAGAAACAGTTCCTGCTTCAGTCATCGAACAAGAAAAAGAAATCGCTAAAGGACAAATGGCGGGCAAACCGGCCAACATGATGGAAAAAATTGTAGAGGGGAAACTCAAAGCCTTTTACGATGCTGCCTGTCTCGTCTGCCAAAAATATATCCGCGATGACAGCTTGACAATTACAGATTTAGTGAATAAGCACGGAAAAGAGAGCAATCAATCTCTTAAAGTGACCAAATTCCTACGCTGGAACGTCGGCCAATAACTTAGGGGTTTAGGGGGCCTTGCCCCCTAAAAACCCCCACCCAAGGGACACAGTCCCTCTGGACTCCCATTGCTCAAGCTTCGCCGAATCTAAGGACATGACTTTATGAGCGATCTTATTTCAATTTATCAAACATATGATTCCTTTGAAGCAAATTTGATAAAAGCTCATTTTGATAATGAAAATATTTATTGTTTCTTAAAAACAAATGATGCGAGTGGCGTTTTACCACATCTTGGTTTTGCTCTTGGTGGAACAGAAGTTTTTGTCCGCCAAGAAGATTTAGACCAAGCAAATACACTTTTAGAACAAATAAACGGTAGGGGTCACTCTAAGAGAGAGAGAAATTCTTTTTCGGAGCCTACTAGCTCTAAAGATTCTGGTTCTGAGTCTCCTTGTAATGGATCCGAAGGTTGTGATAGATCTAAAGGAAATTGAAACGCTGGCAATGAAGACAGGCTAGTCTGACTCGTCGGTGACAGTTGGCTGTTGATTGCTTCCGTAAACGGATTCGCTGCATGAACAGGAGAAGTTATACAAAATGGTCCAGCATCACATGGCTTGGTGTCAATGCTTAGGGGACGATCCATGGAAATTGACTGTGGTGCAGATGTTGTAGCTGTTGAATGATCTTGGAAGGGTATGGAAAAATGCTTTATTCTTTTAGGTGGCTCTCCAAGCGATTCTTTCGATTTAGGTCTCTTCTTTGTTTTCTTTGCCTGATACTGCAATATTTTTTCTAGAGTATCTTCTAACGGAGGCTTATCTTGAAGGCGTTTTGCGTTGTTAGTTAAATTTTTTATTTGCTCTGGTGTGTAATCAATCCCTTCAGCTGCCAAGTGGCGACAAATATCTACATAAGGATATTTTGTAGGATTAGAATACACTTTGCGAATTGTTTCCACGATTTTAGGCAGATGCTCTTCTTGGATACATTCATGTACTCTCGTTATTAAGCGATAATGCGCAGATACACTGCTTGTATGGCGTTGTGGAAGAATTACTAGGCTATGTTGTGTATTATACTTTGCAATTCTTTCGTTATAAATGTTTGTGATTTCAATCCAATCAAAATTTGAAGTTCCTTCTTTTTTGGGTGGATCCTGAAGAATTTGTACTAGTATTTCATCTTCTTCATCGCTCCATCGCTTTCTTGATTTTTGAGAAGATGAAGATAACGGAGGTGCTCCAACGTTATCCTCTTGTGACTGATACCAAGGGAGCTGGAAATTTGAAGATACAGGATCCATATGGCTACCTTATTATTAATATTAATTCGTTTGCGATTTCAGGCGAATCAAACCCTTCTTTTTTGGGTGGAAAATGGGGTCAGACCTGCAAGTCTGCAAGTTGATGCGCTCTCTTTCAACTTTTTAACTTGTTGTTGTAAAATATCACAATGATTGTATTTGGCGAGAAATCGACTCTTTAAGCTACTTATTGTAATATCATCTCTTGCCAAAACTTTGGCGATTTCTTCAAGAGAAATTCCACAAGTCGATATTACGTCAAACACATCTTGCAGACTTGCAGGTCTGATCCCGATCCCTGACCCCGATCCTAACAAAATAATATTAAGATTGTATAAAGATATCAGCAGTTCCCGCTGAGGAACGAATAGCCTTAACACTGATACTAAAACAATAAAAACAAGATAGGCAAGATATGCAGGATAAGGCAAATTTTCTTGGTTTTTCGATAAAAAACTAACAATTCTTTCTTTAACATCCTACCTATCTTGCTTATCCTATTATTTTTATACTTCAGCGGGAACTGCTGTAAAGATATCGACGAATTCTTAGTTTTGAAAGAGGTCTAATATAAGGCTACTCTAAAGGGAGAGAGAGAAATTCTTTTTCGGAGTCGAGTAGATCTAAGGATTCTGGTTTTAAGTCTTCTTGTAATGGATCTAAAGGAAATTGAAACGTTGCACTAGTCTGACTCGTCGGTGACAGTTGGCTGTTGATTGCTTCCGTAAACGGATGTGCAGCATGAACAGGGGAAACTGTACAAAATAGTTGAGTATCTAATGGCTTGGTATCAATGCTTAGGGGCCGATCCATGGAAATTGACTGTGGTGCAGACGTTGTAGCTGTTGAATGATCTTGAGAGGTTGTGACAGAACGTTTTATTCTTTTAGGTGGCTTTTTAAGCGATTCTTCCGATATAGCTTTCTTCTTTGTTTTCTTTTCCTTGTACTCCAATATTTTTTCTAGAATATCTTCTACTAGAATATCTTCTAACGGAGGATGATCTTGAAGAAGAAGGTTTTTTGCATTTTTAAGTAAATTTCTTATTTGCTCGGCTGTATAATAAATCTCTTTATCCACCAAGCAGAGACTGATCGTTGTAGAAGGAAATTTTGTAGAATCAAAAAATTTTGTAGAATCAAGATATACTTCGCGAATTGTTTCCACGATTTTAGGCAGGTCCTTTTCTTGGATACATTTGTGTACTTTCTTTATATTTGAACGATAATGCTCACGTAAACTTTTTGCATAGCGTTGTGGAAGATTTACTAGGCCTTGTGGATTTGCAATCGTTTCGTTATAAATTGCAATCGCTTCGTTATAAATTTTTGTGATTTTAGACCAATCAAAATTTAAAGTTCCTTCTGTTTGAGGTGGATCCTGACAAATTTGTTTTAGTATTTCTTTTTCTTCATTGGTCCATTGTCTTCTTTTTTTCTGAGAAGATGAAGATATAGGATCCACTTTAGGCAGGTCTTTTTCTTGGATATATTTTTGTACTTTCGTTTTTAAAAAATGATAATGCGCGCGTACACTGCCTATATTGCGTTGTGGAAGATTTACTAGGCCACGTTGTGTATTTGCAATCGTTTTGTTATAAATTGTAGTTGCTTCGTTATAAAATTTTGTGATTTCAATCCAATTAAAATTTGAAGTTCCTTCTCTTTCGGGTGGATTCTTAAGAATTTGTTCTAGTATTGTATCTTCTTCCTCGGTCCAGGGCCTTCCTATTTTCTGAGAAAATAAAGATAACGGAGGTGCTTTATCCTCTTCTGGCTGATAGGGGGACTGAAAAAATGAAGATATAGGATCCATATGGCTCCTTATTACTAATATTAATTCGTTTGCGATCGTCGGCTGCGAGGGCTTTCACGCAGCGGAAAACGCAAAACCTCAACGCTGTGCAGTGTGCATACAACGAGTCAATCCCGCTGCTTCTCACCTATTCTAACAAACTAATATTAAGATTTTATAAAGTTTAATTAAAGATATTAAAGTTTTTGAAAATTGCGTCGTTGTTGAGCGTTGCCGATATTTAGTATTGTACGGTATTTGGCAACGGTACGGCGAGCACATTGAATTCCTTTGTCCTGGATAAGGTGAGAAAGAGCCTCATCAGATAAGGGATGATGAGCATCTTCGGCATGAATCAATTCTTTGATGAGTTCTTTAACTGTATTTGCAGAGACATCTTCACCACTAGTTGAAGATAATCCAGAGGTGAAAAAGAAACGCAAAGGAAGCAATCCACGAGGGGTGTCGATGTATTTATTTGAGACTGCGCGTGCGACTGTCGACTCATGCAGTTCTAGTTCTTCAGCAATGGTTTTCATTGTCAGAGGAGCGAGTTTCCCTTGTGGATTCAAAAAGAAATCTCGATGCCTCTTTGCTAAAGATTCCGCAATCCGTTGTAACGTGTTATTTCGCTCCATTAGATTGCGGAATAACCATTTTGCCGAGTCTATTTTTTGTAGCACAAAGTCCTTGGTTTCTTTATCTATATTTTCATCTTGAAGCATTCGTAGGTAGCGACTATTGATTCGTAGGCGAGGAATAGAATCTTCATTGACAATCGCTTTAAAGGTCTCTTCTTCTTGTTTTAGGACCACATCTGGAAATGCGATGGGAGCTTCGGTTGTCGAGAGTTGGGTACCTGGGTGCAGGTCGAGTTTGGCTATGTGTTTGATCATTTCTCCAACTTCTTCTGTTGTGCAATTAAGCCCTTTTTTTATATTCGAAATGCGGTTGTGGAGGAGGTCATCAAAATGTTTGTCGATAATTTGATAGGCCAGGGTTTTTTGTTTGCCATAAGCTTTCAGCTGAATGAGGAGTGATTCATTGAGATTGGAAGCTCCAACGCCGGCAGGGGTGAATGTTTTGACTGTGGCGAGCACATTTTTTAAGACTTCAATACTACATCCCTCTAAAAGGGCGATCTCTTCTAAAGGAGTTGTTAAAAAACCGAATTCATTGAGGTTGCCGATGATTAATTCAGCTAGAGCAATTTCTTTGTCGGTGCTGAAAGCGTCATGTGCTTGGAGCATTAAATGGTTGAACAGTTTTGGGATTTCGACAATCGAGCTTTCTAAAAAGGTCTGTAATTTTTCCTCGTCAGATGAATATTGGGACTTTTGTTGTTCATTTTGCCAAAAGTGGTCGTGGAAATCCTCATCGAGCTGACGCAACACAGCAAGATCGCGATCGTCAAATGAGAGTTCTTTTTCAGGTGGTTCTTGATGTTCTGCAGGTTCTTCGTCTCTTTCTTCTTGGCACTCTTCTTCAGAGTATTCTAAAATGGGATTTTGCTCCATTTCTAATTCAATAAGAGGCACGAGTTCCATGAGAGGAGCTTCAAGAAGGTGGATCGCCTGTTGCATTTGCGGCGACATGATGATGCATTGCATCTGTTTAAGAGTCTGTACATTTTTTTGTTGTAAGTTTATCGAAAGTGGATGGGGCATTTGTACCTTAGTGTTATAAAATAATATATATAATATTTTTATTGTTTTGTCAATTAGACTTCTTTCGAAACTGTAATCCCGTGCCTTTGCCCGCCCTTTAAAAGTTTAATCGGGAAAGAGCGGGCAGAGGCACGGGATTACAGTTTCGAAAACTATTTTTTGTATCGAACAAATAATAGGGGTAAGCTATACTGCGAAGTATTGAATTGTGCCAAAGAGGGACTTGTTTTATGTTTCAGAAGGTGATGTTTTTAGTTGTTTTTATAATCTTCGGTTTTTTAAGTAATAGCAACGGTTGGACCGTTGTCGACCAACCTCAAGATGAAGAAACGCGTGCTTTGACGACGGCTGGCTATTTGCTTTCTGGCGGTCAATTTGACGAGTATGATCGGTTGCGCAATCAATGGAGATCTCACGAACAATTTCCCCATAAGTGGCTTTTCCTCGACTCTGAAGAACTGTTTTTACAAGGAAATAGAAAAGAGGCAATAGATCTTCTTAGCCAGCACACTCTAGTCGGTAAGGAGGAGATTGATAGGCTTGTCCGTCTTGCAGCATTTCATGTCGTTGAAAACCCTGCTGAGGCGTGGAACTGTCTTAATGAGGCATGTTTAAAAAATCCTCAAAATCCTGATTTACATACATTTAAAGCGAGCTTGTTAGAGTCTAATCATAAAAATACAGAGGCTGAAAAAGAGTATTTATTGGCGATTCAAAAGTATCCACAAGAGCCATATTTTAAAGAGCAATTGGCCGATTTTTATATGCGCGACAGTCAGCATAGCAAGGCATTACAAGTTCTTACTGATGGGATGAAAGGGATTTCACCATCGGGTGCAATCTGGCTTAAGGCCTTTTTTTTGAGTCGTGTAGCCAAAAAAACAGATCCACTTGATCATTCATTGATCGTTCCTTCAGACTCACTCAATCCTCTTGTTTCTTATGTTTATTCATTGCGTCCGGATGAATTTTGGAATGAGGAGAAATTTGATAATATCTCTGGTAGAAATCGTTTTCTTTATAATCAACAGGAGCTTTTCTGGTTGCGTTTGATCGCTGCATTAAAAGATAAGCGAGAAGGGTTGGCTTTACAGATACTTGAGAATGATTCTTTTCAATTTTCTTCGTGGGCTCCTGAGGTTGAACAGAGTTTGAAAAACATTTTAGCCTACCGTCAGCAATTCCTTTTGGAATCTTCGGAGGGGCAGTCCTCTAGTGCACCTATTAAGGTGGTTTTTAGTTCGGATATGTTATTGGATGAAAAGAAGTTTCTTGCAATGCTTGCAGTTTCGGTTCCTCCTGAATTTCATGACATGATGCTTAGTGAAGAGGCGTTTGCTTTACCTTTTCTTGCTTTTGGATGGCATGAAGCAGCACTTCAACTTCATGTTTTGGATTTGATCCCTGACCATTTTCCAGAGTGGGTAACCTGCTGTTTAGTAAAAGCTATTGCTGCAAATCGAGGGGTAGAAGCTGCTTTTTCTTTTTCAGATAACCATCCCCCAATGCCTAGAAGGTCACTTCTCGCTGCCCACTTAGCATTAGATTCCGGAGACATAAAAACAGCTTTTGAGACATTGCTTCCTATCTATCATGATAAGAATGATATTGGTGTTGAAGCAACATTATTGATTACCCCATTTTTCCTTGCTAACGATAATGTTACAGCGGCTAAGGAAGCGATTCTTAATCAGCCTTCTTTGGCAAATGAGGTCGTTGCGAGGGAGTTATTAGCGCGAGCGTTCTTTCTGGAAGGAGATACTGATACTGCGTACCGTCTCTATTTGAGTCTAGAAGGGCGTTCTATTGAAGCCAAGTCATTTTTAGCTCATAAAGCCTTTTCTGATAAAGATTGGGGACGTGCTCGTCAATTGACTCTTGAACTTCTCGAGGTTTATCCGAACAGCAGAGCATTGCAGGAAAACCTAAAAAGTTTGGAAGTGACTATTCGCCGCTGAGATCCCATCCAAATGAAGCTAAATCGATGTCGATGTGCATTTCATCTTGCAAAAGTGTTTGCAGCTCCTGGTTGTAGGGAGAAAAAAATTCTGACATTTGCTCTCTTAAACTGGGTGATAATGTGATTTCATTATTTGATCCCTTGTTAAATATTTTGTATTCTTTTAAGGTGAAAGCAGGCAATTCCAAAAAAGCAAACACATCGTTCACGACCTTACTGGGGGTGGCAAATAATTCTTCAGAACAGATAATGAGAATCTGATCATCAGGATAAGATTCTCGCCAAGATCGAATTAGAGAGACATAAACTCCAGAATAAATGTAAGGGTCCCATAAGGGAATTGTAGTATTTTTAAAATTAATCATATTTGTAGTGAAAGTTTTTTCGATAGATCCATGACCATTTATATTACGATTTCTTAAACTCATTTTATAATGAGACAGTGCCCGATCCACCGGATTTCTGAGTAGAATAATCAACTTTATATTAGGAAAATAGCTTGAAATCTCCTTTGGATCGGCCCTAGCGAAATATCCAGCCGACGCTTCCCCGGTTAAAAAGAAATCACCAGCTGGACGTTTTTTAGGAAATTGCTTTAAATACCATTCAATCCCATTGTTATAGGTGCTTTTTTCAAAGGCTTTATTAAAGAAGAAAAGCTCTTTGTTTTGAGGAAAACGAATGTTGGGATGCTCCTTTAAATAACGAAATAAGGATGTCGTGCCACATTTTACCCCCCCTAATATCAGAAAATCGGGCCCTTCATGCAAAAAAGGCATTGTATTTATCGCATCAAGGCAATTTAGAGAAAAAATAGTTATAAAAATAAATAGAAATTTCGGTGTAAATTTATTCAAATGTATGATGTCCTTTAATTTTTTTTCGTTCTTTATGCGTTTGCCGGGATTTAGGTGATTCTTCAGGTTTTTGTATCTCTTCGGGAATTTTGATTGTTTCTTTGGGTTGAGTGGCCCAAGAATACTCCCAGAGGTGGATAGCGAATGATTCTGGTCTGATATTTGCAATGATTTCATCGAAAGGGGCTAATCTGCTTTTCCAAGGCAACGGGTAGAAATAGGAGCAGGGAAGGATAAGAATATTTTCTGTGCCCCCGTTTATAGCTTCGTAGGCTGCTTTCGAAAGAGGACCAGGGCCTGATCGATGGTGTTGGAGAATTAATGGAGCTTCCCTGAAGGATTGTGTATAGTCAATACAGCGTTCCATTATTGGATTATTTTTTGTAGTCCCAATGATTGCACTTCCCATCAACTGCTTGTCATTAAATTTTTTAGTGTTGTCTTCAAAGCAAGCAAAAAATACAGGTTCTTTGATTAAATCCTCAAAAGATTTTAAACAAATAATGTCGATATCTGTGTAGATTCCACCGAATTGATAAAGGATTTCAAATCTCAATATATCTGATTTTTCAGCCCAATTTCTCGCAGTCAGAAAGAGACTTTTTGAGCGAGAAAATTGCCAAGGAAAGTCTTTTATATCGCTATCTGTCCAGAGTCGAATTTCCCATCCGGGATGATATTTTTGCCATGATGCCATGCAGAGCCTGACGGCTTCTGTTGGATCAGATCCCAACCAAATGAGATGAATGATCTGAGGGATGGAGTAGGTTGTAGTGGACGAAAGAGGCTGATTTATATTTTGACAAAAAGATTCGAATCGTTCCTCTATCAGACAAATATCCAAATCATCAAATAAATCTGATTCTTCTGCTAACTGATTCACGTTCATAGACTCTTTGAAAGAGACCGGCAGAAATCCGTTTACAGGAGATTCCATATTTAATAGATACTCTAATGTCGTTGTAGCGTGCGTAAAGGGGCAGGAGATTGGATTGACTGGGGGTTCAGATGAGGGAGAAGCGATAACTGAGTTTAAGTTTAATAAATGGTAGATAAATAAAATATTTAGATGTATAAAAATAAATCTATTCATTTTAAATCCTCTAAAATATGTATGTTTTCTGTTTCAGGTTCTGCATTGACATCCCATCCAAAGAAAGCTAGATCGATATCGATGTGCATTTCATTTCTTAAAAGAATTTGTAGCTCTTGATTGTACGGCGCATAAAATTCTAACATCCGCTCTCTTAAATCGGATGGCAATGTAATTTCATTATTCGGTTCTTTATTAAATATCTTATATTTTTTTAAGTCAAAAGTAGGTAATTCCAAAAAAGCAAAAACATCGTTTACGACTTTATTGGGATTGGCAAAGAGTTCTTCAGAGCAGATGATGAGAAGTTGGTTATCGGGATAAAATTTTCTCCAAGATCTAATTAGAGAAACGTAAACTCCCTCATAGATGTAAGGGTCCCATTCGGAGACTGTAGTACTCCTAAAATTAATCAATTTTTCGGTGAAAAGTTCTTCGATAAGCCTTGTGTCTTGTTCTTCATTTTGTCTGATTCTCATTTTATAGCTAGATAAAGCTCTATCTATTGGGTTGCGTAGTAAAATAATGAGTTTTATCTTAGGGAAGAGACTTGAAATTTCTTGTATTTCCGACCCAGCCAAATACCCTGGAGTGCCTTCACCTGTAAGAAAGAAGTCAGAATCTAGATTTTTTTGAGGAAATTGTGCTAGGTACCACTCAATTCCTTTTGTGTAAGTGCTTTTTTCGAAATGTTTATTAAAAAAATTGAGTTCTTTTTGTTTCCCCACTCGAATATTTGGATGTTCTTTCAAGTAGTGGAATAAGGATGTCGTACCACACTTTACCCCTCCTAATATGAGAAAATCTGGTCCTTTATTTAACGGAACTGTGATCGGTTCTGTCGAAAAACAAAATTGAGAAAAAATATTCATAAAAATAAATAGCATGTTAAGTGGTTTTTTAATTACGTGTCGAATAACATTATTCATTTTCAATCTTTTAAGTCTGTTTCTGAGTTGACATTCCATCCAAAGGAAGCTAGATCGAAGTTGAGATGCATCTCATCTCTTAAAAAAACTTGCAACTCCTGGTTGTATGGTGCATAAAATTCTGACATTTGCCTTCTCAAATCGGGTGATAATGTGATTTCGTTATTTGATCCTTTGTTAAATATTTTATATTCTTTTAAGTCAAAAGCGGATAATCCTAAAAAAGTAAAAACATCGTTTACGACCTTACAGGGACTAGCAAAGAGCTCTTCAGAACAGATGATAAAAATTTGATTGTCGGGATAAAACTCTCGCCAAGCTTTGATATGGGGGGTGTAGATTCCATTATAAATGCAGGGGTCTGGCTGTGGAGTGGACGTGTTTTTGTATTCAGTCATTTTTTGAATAAAAAGTTCTTCGAGAGGAGGTTGATCTCCTAGGACATTTCTTCTAAAAAGCATTTTGTAGTGGGACAGGGCGCGATTTATGGGGTTGCGTACTAGAATAATGAGTTTTGCTTTGGGAAAGTATCCTGAAACTTCTCTCGGATCTGCTCCCACTAAATATCCCGGAGTTGCTTCTCCTACGAGAAAGAAGTCGTCTTCTAGATGCTTTTTGGGGAATTGTTCTAGATACCAATCTATTCCATTATTATAGGTGCTTTTACTCCAGTTTTTATCAAAAAAATGCAGTTCTTTTGGTTTTGTTAATTGAATATTTGGATGTTCTTTTAAATAACGATATAAAGATGTTGTTCCGCATTTTGTTGCCCCCAAGATAAGAAAGTCTGGTCCTTCATTTAACCTAGAAACGGCAGTTGAAGGCAATAAATTGATACAATCTTTTGAGCTATAATCACTTCCGATGGGGGTTGCCTTCACCTTTTGGGAATGATCAACCCCCATCGGAGGTGATTCTAACTCAAAATCTTGCATCACTTTATTACCTTGAACTGCCGTTTCTAGGTTTAATGGAACTGTCATTGATCCAGTAGAAAAACAATATTGAGAAAAAATAGCCACAAAAACAAATACTTTATTAAGTATCTTTTTTACTACATGATGAGCATGATCTCGATTCATTTTTCACCCTCCAAATTACTTGCTTTTTTTGTGTTGGTTTCTGGGCCGACATCCCATCCAAAGGAAGCTAGATCGATGTCGATGTGCATCTCATCTTTTAAGAGAGTTTGCAATTCTTGATTGTATGGTGCATAAAATTCTGACATTTGTTTTCTCAAATCGGGTGATAGTGTGATTTCGCTATTTAATCCTTTATTAAATATTTTATACTCTTTTAAGTCAAAAGCGGATAATCCTAAAAAAGTAAAAACATCATTCATGATCTTGCGGGGATTGGCAAAAAAATCTTCAGAGCAGATGATGAAGATCTGATTGTCTGGATAAAATTCTCGCCACCTTTGAATTAGAGGGACATAAATTCCCTTATAGATATAAGAATCATTATCGGTGACGGGGCTGCTTTGAAGGTCTTCTATTGTTTTGGTGAAGATTTCTTCAATCGTTCGTGTGTCTTTTTCTTCCCCTTTTCTCAGCCTCATTTTATAATGAGACAAAGCATACTCTATGGGATTGCGTAGCAAGATAATGAGTTTTGCTTGAGGGAAATATCTTGAAACCTCTTTTGGTTGTGCTCTAATCAAGTAACTTGGAGATGCCTCTCCAGTAAGAAAAAAATCATGACATCTATTTTTTTTAGGAAATTGTTCCAAATAACACTGAATTGCTTCTGTATGATTATTTTGTTTCCAAAGTGTATTAAAAAATCTGAGTTCTTTTTTTTGTGGTAACTGAATATTTGGATGCTCTTTCAAATAGTAGAACAGAGATGTTGTGCCGCATTTTACACCTCCTAAGATAAAAAAATCAGGTCCTTCATTTAGGGAAGGATCAGAAGCCTCTAGAATGTGTGGTTGATGTAAAAAAAAGATGTACAAGATGATGTACTGAAATAGATTCAAAAGTATGAGTGAAACTCTTTTCATGATTGTTATGGTTCTGGGAATATGCAGTCTCTGAGGGGCATACAGAATCGTAAAATTGCAGTATCGAATTTGGCATTCGAACTCATTGCCCAGCTGAGAAGCTCCTGAGGTGTTTGTTTTGTTCTTGTTCTTTGTTTCATTTTATGGTTGAGAAAAAAATCTTCATCGCGGGTCCAGTAGTGGTTGATTCTAATTGTTTTTATTGGTTGTGATAGAGTCGATTGTTTTGAAGAATATTTTTCTTTTTCTTCGTTAACGGCATAGTAAGGGGGTGTGTAAATAATGGAAGAGAGCGTCTCGATCTGTTTTACTCTTCTGGGACGAACGATACTTTTGAATTGATTGCTTTGAGATTCAGGATATGTGCCCTTTAGCAGAAGGGCTTCAATCATTAGGATGTCTTGTGGAATTTTACTTACTCCAGAGGTTCCAAAAGGAATGGAATAGACGATGAGTCCTCCATAGTCTGAAAATTCCTCTAGAACTGATGAAAGCGTATTTTCTTGAACAGGCAGCAGGTATTCATCGGTGTCAATGAATGCCATCCACTTGACAGTTGTCATCGCATTTTTTAAACAATTTTGATAAGCTGCTGTTTTTTTTGAATGGGATTTATATGGCCAGTCGTAGAGCTCTACAGTGCCATTTTCGATATAAGGAGCCAGCACAGATTGATACTCATCCTGGCTTAAATTGTTATAGAGATAAAAATGGTCGACTCCAACAAGTTGATGAAATTCAATCCATTCTTTTAAAAAACGGGCTTCGTTTTGAAATATGGAACAAATGGCAATATTGTATCTATAGGACGCGTCACCGTTACTTGTGGCGTTACAATAGCGTGAGAGAAAAAGTGTAAAAAAAATAGCAGCTATCTTAATTTTCATCATTTTTTTGCGTAAACATCCTGTTTTTCATTTGGGCAACGAATCGGAGCATCACATCATCAAAAACCGTGTTCATTTCTTCTTTGTGTCTCAAGACCATTTCTAGGGTGGGGTGTTGTCTTTTCTCTATGCGGTCGAGCTTATCTTTTTTGAAATATTCTTCATCTCTTGTCCAATAATGATTGATTCGAAATTTATTTGTGGAGAAATTTTTAATACCCCATTGTTTTGGTGGAATCTCTTCCCCCTGTTCATTGACGGAAAAATAACCGGGTTGATAATGGACATAATGGACGTGGTTGCAAAAGAGAACTCGCTGAGGTCTTACAATCGATTTGACATTGATATTTTTTTCGTGATCATAAGGAGCTTTCATTACTAATAATTCAGTTATCAATGCATCTTCGGGTATTTGTTCTATGTTTGAAGTCCCATAACACTGCCAATTGATTTGTATTCCACCAAACTCTTCGAACTCTTGTAAGCCCTCTACAAGGTTGTCAGATTGCATCGGGATGATAAATTCGTCTGTGTCAATGATGGCAAGCCATTTCGTTTTAGATTTTGCTTTGTGAATACCAGCTTGAATGGCGGTACTTTGAATGATATCCCATTGTGTAGGTATTAAAATTTCAAGCGGCCAATCAAAGAGCTCTACGATTCCTTTGTCCATGTATGGTTTTAAGACCGATAGATAGTTGTCTTGGCTGAGATGGTTAAATAAATAGAAGTGTTCTACACCGACTAAAAGATGAAACTCGATCCACTCCTTCAGAAAGCGTGCATCATCTCTGAATACAGTACAAATTGACAACTGATAAGGGTACTTCGATTCTGAATCAGAAGCCATCAGATGGGGACGATAAAAAAGAAGGATCGATAGAAGTACGTAAAACAGGGTATTGTTTTTCTTTTTCATGATGCCGTAATGAATTGGGGTTATACTGCGGGGCGGTGAATGTTTGCGTTTTCTGCTGCGTGAAAACGCAAAAATTTACCGCCCCGCAGTATATCTTAGTGTTACATTTGATTTTGTCAATATTTTACGCGAGTTTTGGATCAGCAATTCAGCATTGGGGTCAGGCTTGGTATTCTGGTATTTTGGTGTCCATCGTTGTAAATTAGGCAACAAACACCAAAATATCAGAATACCAAGCCAGACCCCAATAAATCCTAAGGTTGCTTTTAATGTGTTTTCAATGCTAGAAAAATGGAGAATGAATGAGAGAGGAAACTATGAACTCTGAAGATATGCGTGTCGAAAGCGATAGTATGGGGACGATTGAAGTGCCTAAAAAACGCTACTGGGGTGCACAGACGGCCCGTTCCTTAATCCACTTTAAAATAGGTGATGAGAGGATGCCCCATCCTCTTCTACGCGCCTTTGGTATCATCAAAAAATCGGCGGCAGAGGTCAATGCCAACCTAGGCAAATTGGATAGAAAAAAAGCTGATCTCATCGTTCAAGCTGCTAACGAGGTGATTTCTGGTCGTTTGAATGACGAATTCCCTCTCAAAATCTGGCAAACGGGCAGTGGCACCCAAACCAATATGAACGTCAATGAAGTGATTGCAAATCGAGCTATTGAAATTAGCGGCGGGGTTGTTGGTTCTAAGTCACCGGTCCATCCTAACGACGATGTCAATATGTCCCAATCGTCAAACGATACTTTCCCGACAGCGATGCATATCGCTACTGCTGAAGAGATCGTTCATTGTTTGCTTCCTGCCCTCAAAGAGATGCGCGATGGCCTTAATCGGAAGGTGCTGGAGTTCTCCGATATCATTAAAATCGGACGCACCCATATGATGGATGCGGTCCCTTTGACATTGGGTCAGGAATTTTCAGGGTATGTGGCTCAAATTGATCAAAATATTGAAAATATAACAAATTGCCTTCCAATGGTTTATGAACTCGCCATCGGAGGAAGCGCCGTTGGGACAGGACTCAATACCCCTCCCCATTTTGCCAAAGATGTCGCTGCCGAAATTGCCAAAAACACTCAATTGCCTTTTTGCTCTGCTCCGAATAAGTTCGCAGGCCTTGCAGCCCACGATGCTCTGGTTTTTACAAGTGGAGCATTAAGGACTCTTGCGGTCTCTTTGGTTAAAATTGCCAATGATTTTCGTCTGATGGGCTCTGGACCCCGATGTGGATTTAATGAACTTATTTTGCCCGCCAATGAGCCGGGGTCTTCGATTATGCCTGGGAAGGTTAACCCAACTCAGTGCGAGGCGATGACGATGGTGGGAGCTCAGGTGATCGGCAATGACATGACAATCGCATTTGCTGGTTCGCAGGGCAATTTTGAGCTTAATGTTTTTAAACCTGTCATTATATACAACTTGCTGCAATCGATACGCTTGCTTACCGATTCTTCTGTTTGTTTCACAAAATTTTTGATTGAAGGAGTTGAGGCTAATAAGAAAAAAATTGCTTATTATGTGGAACATTCTCTGATGCTTGTGACTGTTTTGAGTCCAAAGATTGGATATGATAAAGCAGCTAAAGTTGCACATGAAGCTTTTGAACAAGATATTTCTTTAAAAGAGGCTTGCGTAAAATTGGGTTTTTTGACAGAGTCGGAATTTGACGGGTTAGTAAAACTAGATAAAATGATTTAGAGGGATTTATGGCAAGTGTAGTGACGTCGGCAGTCTTAAGTTCTCTTCCTCAGATACCATCTCTAAATGCAGCAGCGGATCCACCTGCTTCTATATCAATTGCAGGTCAAATACTGAACCAACCTCAAACGCGTCCTCAAAATTATCCGGCTCCCATTCACTGGTCGACCTTTGTTACAGGTACAGGAGTTCTTGTATCCATTGTGTTGATTATCTCAGGAGTCGCTACTAGCGTGTTTAGCTTAGTATTCCTTGGAAGCTTTTTCCTGCTTTCTTCAGCGGTTGGTACTTATTATACCTACTCCAATAGATTCTTAAAAACTTTGGACGAATTTAATGAGGCATTTGAATCACTCAATGATGACTTGGCAAAGAAGAATAAAGAGATCCAGGCTTTGATAACTCGCGTCGAAGCTTTGAGTCACCAGTTTACTGACCAACAAAAAAAATATACTGATGCTCTTAAAACTAACAATGATGTGGCAGCGCATCTTCAAGCGGAGCTCATCGATGCACAAACGAAGCTGCAAAATGCGACAGATCAGTTTTCTCAGGCGCAAGCGCGGGCGTCGGCGGATTTCGAGACAAAAAGCGCGTTGTATCTTAACTCAGAAACAAAGTTGCGTCAGCAAGTTCAAGCTGATTTGGACCAGATAGCCTCTTTAAGAGATACTGCACAGGTAACTAAAGGAGAAATCGATCAGTTACAGCAGCAGCAGCAAGAGCTTTCACAGCAGTTGGTTCAATATAAACAATTGAATGGCAACTATGCGGCCCAAAATAATCGTTTAGCTGAACAGATAGTGGAGCTAAAGAGGGTGTTGAGTACTCCTGGTATCGATCCGGTAGCTGCACAACAGCACGCTGCAGACATCCAGAAATTGGTTGCAACGCATCTCGATAATACCAATCAGCTTGCTCAGGCAACGACACAATTTAATGGGATGCTGAGTCAAATAGATGCTATTAATAGGCGATTAGCCCTTCTTTCAACAAAAATTCCACCAAAACAATAAAGGGAAAATTATGGAAGCAGTAGTTCAAATGGCAAGTCTAGGGACGGAGTCTAAACAGTCAACGCCCACCGTTGAAGAGTTACAGAGAAGGGTGGATGAACAAAACCTCCAAATCGCTGCCGCACAGCGTAGCTGCTGCAAGCGTTATTCTTGGATACCAGCCGATTGGAGTCAGGGGCTCGTTCTTTTGATCGGTGGATTTGGTGTTGCTGGTACTATCTATTTTTTCGTTACCGGATCAAATGGATGGGGCGGAGCTTGTGCCGGTGTCGCGGTCGCTGCTTTTGTCGCTTATCCCCGCGTTCAGTGTTTGGCGAAAAAAGCCGAAGCTGTCGGTGACGTCGAGAACGCTATGTCGACTGTAGGTTCCATCGCAAAGAGCGATGACGCCCTCGTTACTAAAGTTGTTAGTTTTGGTCAATTATTCTTAGATGTAGGAAAAAACGGAATCGCAGCTGAGCAGAAGCGCTCTGCCGATTTAGAGGCAGCAAATAGCGAAACACAACGGAAATATGCTGATGCTCTTCAACAGATAGCCACTATTACGGAATCTTTTAACAGTGCAAAGGAAACTTATAGAAAGATTGAAGTTGCAAATGAAGAGATGACACAAAAAATAAGCGAGTTAGCTGGAGATAAGGCGAGCCTATCGCAGCAAATCAGCGAGTTACAAGCGTCTGAACAGAACACCAGAGAGCAGGCCAATCAAAATCACCAGCAGTTCACTAGTGCTCTAGATACTGTTAAACAAGAAAATGCAAAGTTCCAGAGCGAGATTGCAGAGCTTAAACAACAGCTTGGTGTGCTTGATGGTAAAATTAAAACCCTTGAAATGGATAAAACAAGCCTCATCGCAGAAAACGAAACACTTACGAATCTCGTTGCAGAAGCTAAAAAAGAGGAAACTGCAGCTAAAGATCTGCTAGCTAAGATAGAGCAGCAAAAGGCGTTTCTTCAGCAACAAATTGACACGATTAATCAAAAGTTGTCTGCAGCGGGAGCTCCTTTAACATCTCCTCCTTAAGAGGTCTATTGAAATAGATGGAGAGAGCCTTGATCTTAATGTTGTTAATGGCTTCCGAGATATCCTTAGTACAGCAAAAAGATCTATAGTTTAAGGTAGAGCAATAGAAGGCGTTTCTTCAGCAACAAATTGACACGATTAATTAAAAAATGGACGCAGCGAAGCTGCGGAAGCATGTAGCCCCACGTGTAAACGTGGGGATCGATTCAGTTAAAAACAAGAGCCGTGAACACGGCGACAGGACAGCAATATAGGCTCTGTCGCCGCATTCGCGGCTCACAATTCAATTCACGATCCCCCACGTTTACACGTGGGGCTACATGCTTTTGCCACTATCGCGACTTGTTTTACTTTATTATTTTGCGGCGGCGCGGGCTGCTAAGCGCATTTTTGTGCGGCTTGCTTTGTTGATTGTAAACACACCCTGCTTGACACCCTTATCCATCAAACTATAGATAGTGCTGAGATTTTTTTGAACGATAGCTGCATCCCCTTTTGGAAGAGATTCTTCAAAAGCACGAACAGCTGTGCGCACGCTTGACTTGAATGATTTGTTGCGCAGTCTGCGTTTTTCGTTTTGAAGGTCCCTTTTAAGTGGAGTAGGACGCTTTGTTTTAACTTGTTTGCCAGCTTCTTTTTCTTTAGCCATTTTTCCTCTAAGATTTAAGCTTTAAAATTGGAAGAGGTAGGATTCGAACCCACGGACCCTTTCAGGCCTTCTGTTTTCAAGACAGACGCAATCGGCCACTCTGCCACTCTTCCAAAGAGATGGGACCAATATAGCGAATCCCGGTAATTTATTCAAGAAGTTCTCGATTTACTATGTATTTTTACGAAGGTAGGGTAGAAATCTTGAATAAAAGATCGTTTACAGCTTCAAGCCATAATTTAGATTGATGGACAAGCTCAGCTGTAAAGTGCTTCCATCCAAAGCAAACGACGACAAGAGCAAGTAGTGATTTGAGAGGCATTCCTAAGAAGGTAATTTGTACCTGAGGAGCAAGACGGTTGGCGACTCCCAAAAAAGCATCAGTCATTAAAATTGCAAGAAGGGCCGGAGCTGCTAGCTGAATTGAAATGACCATCACTGTATTGAAAAGTTTTAATATAATATCCCAAATGTCAAAGGCGGGATCGAAAAAATGGGGATTAAGTAATTGATCCGCAGGAATAAGTTCGTAGGATGTCACTAGAGCATTTAAAAATAAAAACGGTCCATCAATTAAAAAGAATATATAAATCAAAATTAAATTAAATAAAACGCCGAGAGGTGATGATTGCGTCTGTGTCGAAGGATCGTTCACCATCAAGCTAGCTCCCCCGCGCTGGTGATCGATGATCTGTCCTGTACTTTGTACGATAAGAAAAGGAACGCTGATAATAAACCCTATTAATGTCCCTACGAAAAATTCTTTTAGTACAAGAATAATTAAATAGGGATTGAAAGTTAATTGTGTCGTCGTCGTGTACAGAAGTTGTGGCAGCATGATTGTAAATAAACAGAGTCCTAACACCATTTTTATGGGGTGAGGTAGTACCTTGGCTCCAAGAAATGGAGCAAGAGTAATAATAGGTAAAATGCGCGCAAGAAAAACAAACAGCAGGGAGAAGACAGCCCCGATCGTTTCAGACTTTAAAGCGCTAGTGAGAAAAATGTAAAGGTAACTACCATCATAATGGTCCATCATCGAATGTTCCTAACCGGCAAGGGCCCATTCGGGGAAGTTGACGAAGATACCATTGGCAAATGCCATAATTTGGGCTCCTACCCACCCGCCAGAAAGCATCAATGTGACTGTCACGGCGATCAGTTTGATCGTGAACGAAAGGTTTTGCTCTTGAATTTGTGTCGCCGCCTGAAAAATAGCGACCAAAAGACCAAAAAACATACTCACGAGGATAGTCGGACCGGAAAGAATCAAAATGAGTAGGAGCCCCTCATAAGCGAGTTGGGTGACCTGCGTTTGGAACATAAGTATTACCTCACCTAAAAGTTGTAACTAGGCCCTGGATGAGCAGTGTCCATCCGTCGAGCATGACTAAAAGAAAAAGTTTTAACGGCATTGAAATGGTTACAGGAGAAAGCATCATCATTCCCATCGCCAGCAGGATGTTGGAGGTCACGAGATCGATGACGAAAAACGGAATATAGATCAATACGCCGATTTCAAATGCGTCTTTCAGCTGGCTTGTGATAAAAGAGGGGATTAAAATAATTGTATCGTCCGGTTTTAAGTCGGGACGATAATCTTCTGGCAGTATCCGATAAGCCATGCGGTAGAAAAGTGTTTGGTGTGCCACCGAAGAGTTGCGTTTAAGAAAATCGCGCATTGGACCACTTGCTTCTCTAGCAATATTGATGATATATGTCGATGAATTAGGGGCAATGAGGGAATCGGGCGCTTGAGATTCTACCATTGTCTTATGAGCCGCTTCATACATTTTAAGGGCTGTTGGGTACATGATAAATAGGCTAAGCATAAAAGCGACGCCATTGATAACCTGGTTTGGAGGGGCATTTTGCACTCCAAGAGCACTTCTCAGTAACGAAAGAACGACGATAATTTTTAGAAACGAAGATAGAACCATGATGACAAATGGAAGCATCGATAAGGAAGAAAGAACAACTGCTTGAGTAATGATCGAAGGGTTTTGTAGATTATCGAATTTGGCATGAAGAGGATCTGCAGCAGGGGCTTTTTGTCCACCCCCAGGAGCTGGTTTTGTTGGGGTTTCTGTTGCGGGTTGTCCTGGTTGTATTGACGTCGTCGATCGGACGCTTGCAAAGAGAGAATCGCTCGGCACAACCGTCATCATCAAGAACAGGAGAAATAAATGAACACAAAAACGTGATATATACATGAACTTAATTCATCCTCTATTTACACAATTTATATAATAAAATAACAGGATAGGCAGGATCGGCTTCGCCGGCAGGATAATAGGGAAGTTTTTCCATCCTGCCGGCGCAGCCGATCCTGCCTATCCTGTTAAATTTCCATTCTTTTTGCACTTTGGACATCATTTACCTTCTTGTTTCATCAGTTGTGTAAAAGCACGCTCTAGCGCACTCCACTGATTTTCAAGTTGTGCATTGATGATGCCCATTTCAGTTTCGATGACACATCCTCCACGCTCAATATCGTTACGCTCTCGAATTGAAAGGGTTTCTAGGTGCTCAAAAAGATCTTTGAGTTTTTGTCGATTATTTTCAATCGTCTCTAGATCCCTTTTATTGACATAGATCGTCACTTTTTTGTGTTGAGCAACAGATTTTAATTGGTTCGATACGATGTCGAGGACGGTATCATCAGATAATTCTATTTCTCTCCCAACGATTTTTTTGGCCGCTTTGAGAGCTGCTGGGACCAACATTTTTTTGAATTCTTCGCGCACATTAATAATTTCTTCTTCTAGCTTAGCTAGCTGTTCCATCCAGACGCTATATCCTTCGGCGAAGCCTTCTCGTTGTGCATTTTCTTTTAAAGATTCACACTCTTGGACGATATCTAATTTGTAAAGTTCGGCGTCTTCCTTTACTTTGTTTACAAGTTCTTGAGTGCTAAGAGCTTCGCTAAATGCTTTTGCAGGGATGATTTTTTTATTGCCAACAATTTTTTTGTGGTCGCCATACATAAGAGAAAATAATTTATTACTCATATGGTTCCTTTGTTTTTGAGGAAGTTAAGCACAGAGAGGAGTTGTTGATTAAGCTGCTCATGAATTTTGCTGACCGTTTTTTCTTTGTAGTGGCGAGCAAGAGCTTCCCCTCGTCCTGTATCTAAAATATGAGTTAAATACCAAATAAATTCCCTCGATTCACCACATAGAGCTTTTCCAAAGCGCAGAAGCCCTCTACGATGCATTAGGTGCTGGAAGGACTCTTGTTGACCATCCCACTTATTGAGTTCTAGCAGGGGAGCTGTTGGCTTTTCTCTATTGCGTAGGCAAAAACGGAGGAACTCCTGTTGCTGTCCTGAAAGACAATGGTAGATGCTTTCTAAAAGTTTTTTATCGACAATATTGCGAAGAGCTTCAGCAAGGTCGTAGATGGCAAGCAGATTAATGAATTCGACAAGGTCGTCTTTCGATAGTTTTAAAAGTGGATTCAGTTGAGATTCCGGTAGATAACTCAACGGTTTTATTTCCTTAGGGGACCATTCTCTAAAAAATACATTAACGAAAAATTTTTTTATCGAAGAGGCTAGCTGAAAAGGAGGGGAAGCCACATGTAAAAAAGAATGAAGCTTAGAAGATTGTGGTTCCGGAAGGGCTGCTATTGTAAGGGCGCGTAGCGAGGAGGGTAGCTTTCTTATAATAGGAGCAAGCCAAGAGTAATGTGTATGTGCAATCAAATCTTCTGGCCATGTGAGAAATGGGATTGGATCTTGCGCATTTATGGTTTCACTTAAAACTTGTTTACTTTCTTCTTTTGGCAGGCAAGCAAGCAATTTCTCATCCAGATGTGGGTGGAAGCGATTTAATAATACTCTAAATAAAGCTGGATTTTTGATCGTCATAATCACTACGTTTTTGTTTCAGCGTCGTTTTTTGGTTTTTCTTCTTCCTTAACCTTTTCGTCTGGTTTTTCTAGAGAAGGTTCTTTAGGGGCCTCTTTAGAAGTTTCTTTAGGGTTTTCTTTGGGAGCTTCTTTTCTCTCTGTAGGAAAAGGTTTGAAATGGAATATTTCTTTAATCCCACCGTGCGATTTTAATAGGGGATAGGTCTTCCAAAACATCCAAACAAGCAATACCGATGTGAGCAAAAGAACAATGGTGAAAGAGAAGAAGATGATTTGAAAGCGCCATAGAGAGTCTTTAGCAATGATTAATCCCCACACAGTAGAGTAAAGAATCCCATCGTCACTTGACATACCAAAATCGGGCATTAAATCATTATAACGAGCTCTCTCGCCTACCACAGTTACATTGTTAAAATCTAAATTAGGGACGCTTGCTGCGACGAGGCGTTTAATTTTTGTTTGAAGATGGGAATTGGGATTTTCTAATATCCCATTATGTTTAATGAAAACAGATGCTGTGATTGGAGTTTTCTTTTTTGTTGGATTGAGTGGGTCTTCTTGTGGAAATGAGATTTGTACCTCAGCATCTAAGACTCCATCCATCTTTCTTAAAGTGCTTGCAATTTGTTCTGCTAAACCCGCTTGGTAGCGGATTTTCTGCTCCATTTCGGAAGGGACCAAACCAGCTCCTGTGAAGATGTTCAAGAGGCTTTGACTTCTCTTTCGCGGCAGCCCTGCTTGATTGAGATAGGACATCGCATCGAGAGCTTCGCTATTATTAACGCTAATATCCCAGAGTACCTGTTTGGTCCCTCCTCCTTTAGCAGCCGCGCTTGCTTGTTTCGTTGCTGAAATCCCCTTAGAGGAAAGAAAAACAAGGATTTCGTTTGCATCGCGTTCGTCAGGAATTCCGTTGACAATGACGCGGCTGGATTCGCATCCTGTAAACAGAGGAAGGCAGATGCAGATGAGTAGCAGGTAGTGTAAAAAACTCTGCCATTGTTTATTAATGGATTGTGTCGACATGTTTGTTTGCTCGTTAAATTATAATCAGGGTACCCTCATACGTTATGAAACATAAAAACAGAAAGAATGTCAAGTACATTGCCATTCTTTTGCGATTGCTTCAATTTCCCGTTTGAGTTCTTTTGGGGTGTTGCTTCGATTTTTTAAATCTAAAAAGGCAGCTCTATCGGATGGGTGGGTCAATCCCTCACAGACGAAAATCAAGTAGGTTGCCAATACCAAGTATTTATCTAAATCAATTTCATTGAGCATCTTTAAGCAAGTAGCGGCAACTTCTTGGTCTTCTTTAAAGTTTAGGAGGGCGATCGCTGCTCGTTCATTGTCGTTATTAAGTGGGAGTCCACGAAGCACGTTTAGAAGAAAATTTTTGGCTGGTTCTCCAATGTTACGCAAGGCCGATAGGATGACGTCTTCACTAAAAAAGTCTTCATTTCCAATAGCTTCAAAGAGAGAGATAATCGCTCTTTTATCTCCAATCATCCCCAAACACTGCGCGGCTATCGTGGGGGCTAGTCCATAACCAGGGTTGAATGGGGAGTAAAATTCTTCGTTGCGTAGAAGTTCAATCAATGCGGGGACGGCTATCCCTTTTTCTGCCACAATTGCCTCTATAGCTCCAGGGAGATCTTCATTTTCAGCAAGGATAAGATCGGCTATTAAAATCGGAATGGTTTTCTTCATTCCGGGTCTGTTCCCTTGTTCGTAGAGTGCACGCAGCTGTTTGTAAAGTTTTCTTGAAGCTCCAATTTTTTCTATTTCTGGACCAGAAAGTACTAATACAGAAAGATTTGTTTCTTTTTCTTGTTCTAATTCATAAAGCTCTTCAATGCGGCGAAGATCGAATTCGGGAAAAATGCCCCTTCCTTCATTTTTGTAATAGTTAAACATGATGGGGAAGCTGCCTCCAAAGTGGGCGTCGCGGTGGATGAGAATCATATTGTCGATGGCGTAGGCTAGGGGGGTATTTTCAAAATCTTCTTCAGACATAAGTGCTTATTTTTTTATGGTTTGTTCGAGGATGGAGTCGGCATTATAGCTAGAACGAATAAACGGACCGCAGTACATTTTTTTTATTCCGATCGAATGCCCATACTCTTCATAATCTTTAAATGTATCAGGGGTAACAAATGTTTTGACTAGTAACTTGCGGTGGTCTGATTGAAGATATTGCCCGATAGTGACGATATCGCATCCGACTGTTGCCAGGTCCCTAAGTGTTTCATGTACCTGTTCAGTACTTTCACCAAGCCCCACCATTAAACCTGACTTTACTAGCATGTTCGAATTAACACGTTGTTCTTTTGCATATTTAAGAACGCTTAGTGTTCGATCATAAGTGGCTTTATGGCGCACTCTAGGGGTCATAACACGGACAGTTTCAATATTGTGATTGAAAATTTCTGGCTTGGCAGCCAAAACGATGGCTAAAGAATCGAAGTTTCCTTCAAAATCAGATGTCAATACTTCAACTGTGGTTCCTGGGACTTCTTCTCTAATTTTTGCCACAACCGCCGCGAGGTGATGAGCTCCTCCATCGGATAAGTCATCGCGTGCTACCATCGTGATCACGACATGGCGTAGTCCGAGCTTTTTCACAGAATCGGCGACTCTTTCAGGTTCATCGACTTCCAGCTGCTTGGGTGCCTTTGTGAAATCGATGCTGCAGAAACCGCAATTGCGGGTACACTCCTTACCCATGATGAGGAACGTGGCTGTTTTTTTCGACCAGCATTCGAGCCTATTAGGACATTTGGCCTCTTCGCATACGGTATGAAGGCGATTTCCTTCAATGACTGTTCCTGTTTCCTGCAGCTCAGGGCCTTTTGGTAACGCTCGATGAAGCCATGAGGGGAATCTGCCAGGACCAGCAGCTTTATTTGGGTCTGCCACCTCATGATGGGCTGGCAGGACATTAAGGCGGTGTGTCTTGACTTTACCCACTATTTCAAAGCGATCAGAAATCGACATACACTACCATACTATTTTGTTTTTTTCGGAGGCCAGTGTAAGGGACTTTCTTCTCCGATAAAAGCAGCTTCCATCCACGCCTCTGCAATCGTTGGGTGAGCATGAATCGTTTCTGTGATGCATTCAACAGTCAGTTCATTGGCGATCACAATGGCCATTTCGGCGATTAATGCTGAGGCATTATGTCCAACAACTTGAGCGCCCAGCACTTGACCCGTCCCTTTGTCAACGATGATTTGAGCGAATCCATCGGTCTCAATCTCTGCTTGTGATTTTCCAAGTGCTTGGAAAGGGAAGGAACCAGATGTTGCTTTAAATCCCTTTTTAAGAGCTTGTTCAAGAGACATACCCACACTTGCAATTTCAGGGACTGTAAAAATGACAGAAGGCACCGCCTCGTAGTCCATTCGCGCGCTATGCCCTGTGGCATTATTGGCAGCGACAAGGCCTTGGTGGGTGGCTACATGTGCCAGCCATAATTTTGATGCAATATCGCCGATAGCATAAATACCTGGTGTCGATGTCTCCATTTTTTCATTAACGGGGATGATGCCGCTGTCTAACACTGCGATGCCAGCCTTTTCTAAACCGATATCTGTCGTATTGAGTTTTCTTCCCACAGCGACTAAAGCCACATCGGCTTTGATTTTTTTTCCTCCGGAGAGTTCGACGACAACACCTTTTCCTGAAGTGTCTATTTTCTCGACTGCGGCATTTGTTTCTATTGCGATTTTCTTTTTGGTAAAGGCTTTAGCGAGAGCATCGGAGACCTCTTCTGCTTCCATGGGGATAATTCGAGGCATCATCTCTATAATTGTCACCTCAACACCCAAGATTGCGTATAGGGAAGCAAATTCACACCCAATGACTCCACCACCGATAATAGCTAGTTTTTTGGGGAGTTCGCGCATTTCCAAAAGGGAAGTGGAACTATGGATTTTTTTGTAGTCGAATGGAAAGGCGCCGATGTTGCGCGGTTCGGAACCAGTAGCGATAATGATTTTATCTGCAGTGATTTCGACGTTATCTTCGCCGAGGATCTTGATCGTATGTGGCGATGTCAGCTTTCCAAACCCACGGAAGATCGTGATCTTATTGGCTGCGATGAGTCCTTCAAGGCTTTTGCGGATTTTGCTGACGACATCGTCTTTTCTATCGACCATTTTGCCGTAGTTGAATTCGACTTTGCCGACGACGATTCCAAATTCTTCTGATTCTTGTATTTTGTGTAAAACATCGGCGCTGGCAATGAGCGTTTTTGAAGGGATGCATCCTCTATTTAGGCACGTTCCCCCCATCTGATTCGCTTCGATTAAAGCGACAGATTTCCCATTTTGTGCCGCCCGAATTGCTGCAGGATAACCACCTGGCCCCCCGCCAATAACGACGATATCGAATTCTTTCTTTTGATTTGTCATTTATCTGCCTTACTCTTAAAAGGACCTTAAGGACAACAAGGCTCCTTGTTTGTCCTTTTCGTCCTTAAGGTCCTTTGTCCTTACTAACGAAAGGATACCCAATTTGTCTATTTTCGTCTATTGTTGTCAGCTTGGGGGGTGTGATTGAAAGTTGTACGCCGCAATTTCTCCTGCGCCCGCTACCGGGGCGCATTTATTTACCATGTTTTCCCCGCTTTCCGCTCGCTGCGCTCGCTTCAAACGGGGCTAATCACATTTCTCCCTACCGGGAGAAGGACAAAAACACGGATCTTTATCCCCTCCTTGTAAGAAAATTTACTTTAAAGATGCCGATCTCGAACCTCCCGGTAGGGAGGAATGTGATTAGCCCCGTTTGAAGCGAGCGCAGCGAGCGGAAAGCGGGGTTATAGCGATTAATAAACGCGCCCCGGTAGCGGGCGTAGGAAAGATCATTGGTGCACAACTTTCAAAAAACGGGGTCAGCCCAGGCTTGACCCCTTTTTAAAATTAACGAATCCTTAATTTCGAAAAAAAATCTAATTTATTTTCTTATGAAAGATAAAATTCCTGTCGCAATACCTCCTACTAGAGAACCCACGGAAAGTGTTTCTAGAAACATATATTGCTTGAGCATTGTTGTTAGTAGCGCCACTGATCCTATGCATGTTCCAAATCCGATATTTTCATGGCTAATCCGATCAACTGTCATGTAATTTAAAATCGAATTAATTCTATTTGCTACAGCCATTCCTGCTAGTCCGCTAGCCACTCCTGCTAGCAATACTCCTCCTTTTTCCTCTGCTGCGGCTACTCCAGCCTGTGCTAATACTGCTGCTCCTGCTATTGCAGCTACAAATCAAGCAGGAATTGGGTGAGATCGGCGATAGGGACTTGTAGGCAATGTTTGCTCAGCCAGAGTTTTTTGCCTCCATAAGTCACTAAGGTGATGTGTTTGAGATCAGGGAAACTTTTGGAGAGGGAAGAGGGGATTAACATAGGATCTGCTCCATGAATGCTAAGTTTTGCGTCGAGCGCGAGGATCTCCCCATTACCTTTATCAATGATGAAATCGACTTCCTCTCCCTCTTTTGTCCTCCAAAGATAGACTTTCCAATCTTTTCCAAAATTTGTGATGCATTTGACAATTTCACCTAAAACAAGGGTTTCAAAAAGAGCACCTGCTTGTGGACTCGTCAATATAGGTTGAACATCCATCCATCCTTGCAATCGAGCTGCAAGACCTGTATCAAGGAAATAAATTTTATGAGATTTAGTTAATCGCTTATTTAGGTTTGTCTCGAATGGGGGAAGTAAATAGATGATTGCAGTTCGTTCCAGAACAGAAATCCATTCGTTGATTGTGACTGATCTGACTCCGCTATCTTTGGCTAAAGAGGAATTGTTCAGAATGTTGCCTGTCCTGGCAGCTAACATGCCTAATACGGTGTGGAATTCCTTAGTTTTAATAATTCCCGCACTTGTGACGATGTCTTTCTCAATATAGTTCCTAATATAGTCATTGAGGTATTTAACAGGGTTTAACGCAGCATTGGTATAGAGTTCTGGCCATCCACCTTTAAATAATATCGTTGTTAGGGGAATGTCCGGAAAGGCATTCGTAATTTCATGCACTGAAAGAGTATTGAGATAATGATAGCTCGCGCGGCCAACAAGAGTTTCTTTGACTTGCGCATCTAATAAAATTTGATTTGATCCTGTGAGGTAGAATAGGGGCTCAATTTCATTGTTTTCATTATTTAATAATCGTTTCCGTTTTAGTTCATCCGTGATCTTTTTGATCTCGGGGAAAATATTAGGGGCATATTGAATTTCATCGATGATAAGAGGCAAAGGATGTTGCGCAAGAAATAAGGCGGGGTCGTTTTCTGCTAGATTTCTCATTTGAAAATCGTCTAAGGTCACTTCGCGATATTTACCCTCGCTTAAAATAGCAAAAAGGGTGCTTTTTCCACATTGACGCGGCCCTATGAGAATATGAACGTATACCCCCTTTTCTTCTCGAAGTTTCTGTAAAATATCTCGTTTGATCAACATATGGCCAGTTTAAGTTATCAGCTTAATTTTGTCAACGCTTGTTGTAGCTGGCTGGTGAAAATGGGGTCACATTCGATATATGAGCTTTTTAGTTCAGTTGGTAGAGCACCTCACTTTTAATGAGGGAGTCGATGGTTCGAGTCCATCAAGGTTCATTTTTTCGTCAATCAGCTTCAACACGATCTCATTTCTCCGCGAAGCGTTTGGAGTGCGAAAGTCCCCTTTCGCTTTGTTGTGTAAAAGCGAAAGGGGACTTTCGCACTTCTAAGGAAATGCTTCAAGTTTGTTTTTTAATCGAAGCGAATTTTCCTTTTCGGTATCAGCGGCGTGCCGCTTGGGGACTCCAAACGCTTCGCGGGGTAAGAAAGGATTCTGGGAACAGGTGAGAGCTATGGAGGGAGCGATTATGTTCAGTAATTTTATGTCGTTTGTGTGGTTACTGAAGACCAAGTGAGGGTGGCTTTTTGTTCATCTTGCAGGATCTGACACCCTCGAAGAGAAGGGTGTTCTTTTATCTTAGGGAGGAGTTCTACTTGACATTTTCTCCAGTTAACGAGTCCTGGTTCCGCTGACGCTTGATTATAGGCATCATATGCCTCTTCCACATTACCTAGCTGAGTGAGTATGACAGCGGCGAGTAAGGCGGCTTTTGCACTTGAATAGCTCTTATGTATGTATCCAGAAATACAGTCTTTATCTCGATTCGTTTTTGAAATTACATTCGGAGCTCGAACTGATGAAAAGCTAAAATCGTGACAGTCGTTTGCTAACTGAATATCTCTAAATGCTTTATTGAATTCACCTGTCAAAATACGCAATTTTGCCCTTTCAAGTAAATAAAATTCTTGGCGGACTTCAGTCGTCATCATGACCTCTGAGAGAATTTTAATTTTTTCTGTTGGAGCTGTGGTTATTCCATAAAAATTGCGTGTTATGCATAGAAGGGAATTAGCTTTGGACTGTTCTTCAAGATAATGTTCTCTAAGGATAAAAAGGGCAAACCAACCAAAAAAAGGAATGATCAGTCCAGGAATTAAATATCTTAAAGGAATGTAAGTATTTGTTCTCTTCAGGTCTTCTGGATCTACAAAATCAAATGTGTTTATTATATTGATAACGTTAACATCGTGGGGTGTTACAAAATTCATGTGCAATTCCTCCTGTTTTGTTTATTTATTACTGCATCATGATAACATAAATTAAATATTAATTCAATATTTATTATTAATAATTAAATAGTTAGATGTTTTTAAAGTGATCGGGGTCAGGCCTGCAAGTCTGGATGATCGGGGTCAGGCCTGCAAGTCTGGAAGATGGTCTGTGATCGGTGTCAGGAGCAGACCTGTAAGGGGTCTTGTGATGTTTTTACAACAACAAGTTAAAAAATTGAAAGAGAGTGCATCAACTTGCAGACTTGCAGGTTTGACCCTGATCCTAACTGATCCCTATGTTAAAACAACTCAGAGTGAGAGCCGATCCTCTCTAAATAAATACTCTCGCTGTCATAGCGATAAATCAACAATACATCGGGAGTAATGTGACATTCTCGATGATGAACGTAATTTCCAACTAAATCATGATCTCTATTTTTTTCAGGAAGTTTCTTTTCATTTAGAAGAAGGTCGATGATTTCTTCTAATTTTTCCTGAATCTTTTTATCGTGTTTGAATTTTTTTAAATCTCTTTTGAATTGCGTTACGGCTTTTAATCTAAGCAATTCGATCGATCCCCATTTTCTTCCAGAAATCGTCAATGGAATCACACTCGATACCCCCGCCTTCTTCTGCCTCTTTCATTGCAGCAAGAGTTTTTTTATTGGGAGTTTTTTTACTTTTATTAACAGGAAAATCCTTTCTCAAATAAGAAAGAATAAATTCGCTTAAATTCATATGGGCTTTTTCAGCCAACATTTTAATATAAAGCCTCTCATCATAAGAACAGGTAATAGTAACCTTTGCTTGATGTTCGGCATCAGATTGAGCTCCCACAAGTACCTCCTCGGTTATATATTAAATATAACATAACGCTGGCATTATGGCAAACCTAAATTGCATGATACCCAATTTGTCTATTTTCGTGTATCATTGGCCGGTTTAAGCTACCAACTTAATTTTGTCAATCTTCTGATTTTTTCGATGAATTCAGGGGGGATTTCTCGTAAAAACCGACTTGGCCTCTGGTTGCGTATCGTGCCCCAGAGAAATCGTTGCCGCACATCACAGATGTATAAATGATCTTTAGCTCGGGTCATGCCGACATAACAAAGGCGTCTTTCTTCTTCCAACGCTTGTGGGTTATCTCGGGAATTTGCGTGGGGGAATAGGTCTTCTTCCATTCCTACCAAGAAAACAACGTCGAATTCGAGTCCTTTGCCATTGTGGATGGTCATGAGGTTGACTTTATCTTCTGTTGTTTCAGCTTCATCGAGGGTTGATTTTAACGATAGCTCCTCTAGAAAACCTTCTAATGTGGGATCGTCGACAGAACATTCCCATTCTGCTGCCTTACTTACGAGTGAGTTGAGGTTTTCTTTTCGATCTTGATAGGTCTCCATATCCGTTTGTAGATAGTCGAGGTATCCGCTTTCTTCAATCGTTATTTTTACAAGGTCGCTCAAAGATGAGGATTGACTGATTCCTCGGAGCCTATTGATGATTGTTAAATAAGAACTTAACGCCTCTTTTTGTTTCTTAGATAGTTTTACAGGGTGTTTTATGGCCCTGTCTGAGATGATATCGAGGCAGTAATCGAAGAGAGGACGTTCCTCTAAAGTTGCTCCATTACGGATTTTATCGATCGTCGTCTCGCCAATCCCTCTTTTTGGGATGTTGATGGTACGAGTAAAAGAGATGAGATCGACATCTGAATGAATTAAACGCAAAAAAGCAAGGATATCTTTGATTTCACGTCTCTGATAAAAAGAAACTCCACCAACGATGACATAGGGGATCTTATGAAAGAGAAAGGCATCTTCAAAAGAACGTGACTGGGCATTCGTTCGATAAAAAATCGCCATTTGTCGCAATGGAATATTGTACTTATGGTGATAGAAAAAAACTTTTTCTGCAATGAACCTAGCTTCCTCTCGGTCTGTGTCGGCAGTGAAATGCTTGATTTTTTCTCCTGGTCCTCGGTCGCTCCACAAGCCCTTTTCGTATCTTCCTTGGTTGTAACTAATGACAGCGTTCGAAGCTTCTAGAATATTGGTTCGGCTTCGATAACTCTGTTCGAGGTATACAACTTTGGCTCCTGGGTAATCTTTTTCAAATCCCAAGATATTATTAACGTTAGCGCCACGCCATGAATAGATCGACTGGTCGGGATCGCCAACGACACAGAGGTTTTTGTGTTCAGAGACTAAATAACGGACGATAGCATACTGTGCAGCATTGGTGTCTTGGTATTCATCGATGAGGAGGAAAGACCATTTTTTTTGGTAGTGGGCAAGCACTGCGGGATGTTCTCTAAAGAGGCGGACGGGGAGATAAAGGAGGTCGTCGAAATCAACGGCATTACATTCCAATAATTTGGCTTGGTAGAGCGCATAGATTCCTGGGAGGTGCTTGTCGGATTCTTCTAGCTCATCGAGGTCGATGGCATCGGGGGCGAGCAAGGCATTTTTAGATGAAGAGATATATTGTAAAAAAACTCCTGCATCCCCTTGCTGCATTCCCTCAATCTCTGCGATGCAAAGTTTCATCAATTTTTCCGTATCTTGTTGATCGTAAATGGTGAAATTGCGGCTATATCCCAACAGATGGATCGATTCGCGCAAGATACGAGCTCCTAAGCTATGGAAGGTGCAAATGAGGACATCTTGATTCGTGAGTCCTTGTACCCTTTCCTTCATTTCACCAGCGGCTTTATTGGTGAAGGTAAGCCCTAAAATGCTGCTTGCCTGGACACCGTGGTTTAGCAGATGGGCAATTCGGTAAGTGATGACGCGTGTTTTACCCGAGCCGGCTCCGGCAAGAACCAGGAGAGGGCCATAGATTAATTCGACAGCCTCTTGTTGAGGATTATTCAAAGAAGATTTTGTACTCATAAACTACGCAACATCGATTTAATTGTTTCTACATCAACACTGACAATAAAGGCCTCTGCATCCTCAATGCCAACTCCCATGAGGACGTGAGAGCCAGTATGGTCCATGGCCATTCCACCGCAAAATTCGATCCCCACATGCTTAAACGTGAAGGGGAGTGACATTTTCTCTATTTTAAAGTCTTTATCCAAGTAGAGAAACCTGTGGAGATAGAAACGATCTTGGTTGAAGACGACCTCATGAACGATGACGAGATAACCGTTGTCAAAAGGAACTGGGCCTGAAGAACCACGGAAAGAGGACAAATCACATTTTGGCGTGTATTTTACATGTTCTCGAAGAGCCCCTGTTTGTTGATCGACAGCATAGATGATAAATGGATCGTAGGAATAAATCACATTCATGACATTATCCTTAAGGAATGGGAGCCAATTTTTCTCTACACGTCCTGGCTGAGGTCCTTTTAAAGGAATGATGCTTTCTAAGCGAAGCGATTGATTGACTGGAGTTTTTGCAGCCGAGCATAATCCAATTTCCACAGGATTGTCAGGAGTCATATCAAACACTGTACATGTAAATTGAACGGGATCAGCTCGGAAGATACGGCAATCTTCGATATCAAATACACCGCCTCTATTAGGGAGTTTGAGCTTATCTGAGAGATCATCGATGAGTTCGTATTGAGAGAGCAATTTAAAGTCTTTATTGTATTTGAGTAGAAAATTTCTCGTTTTTATATTTCCCCAAAGTTTGGGGACATCGGGATCGATAGGAGTGTAGTTAGTTGCCCCTGTTTGCGTGTAATTGACTGTCTTGCAGATGACTGCATACCCATCATTGGTTTTTATGATCGATGGATTTGTCGCCTTGTAGGTCAATCCAAGATCAGCACGTACCATTGGAAGGGTGAATTCTACAGGACGAAAAGAGGCATTTGAAATGTTGTTTACATAGAAAAGCATGTTTCTATAACCCATTTGCTTGATATGCTCAGGGGTCTCTTTATTTGTGACAAGGCGATTTGTTGCTTCAAAACCCTGTTCTTTATTCGGAGTATAATAAGAACAAATGGAAAGCTCCTCGTCAAAACGATAGCTATAGGCAGGACATTCGACAAAAAGAAGGTGGTCTTTAGGGTAGGGGAGTTTTCTACCCATATTTGCAAATAGATAAGCAAGGGAGTTTTGTCGAGAGCTTCTGTAATGTGTGGTGATTTTTTCGAAGGCTTCAGCCCTGGCGGGGTCTGTTTCAATGGCATCGAGATACCACTTTAGAGCCTCATCCCATTGATTGAGTGCTTCATAGGACTTTGCAATTTGGTATTTGGCATACCATACCTCTTCCACCCACCCTCCAGCAGCGACTCTTGCTTTATACCATTTAATTGCCTCTTCGTTCTTACCGAGGCAATGATATGACTGCGCAAGATAAAACATGTAACGTTCATTATTTGGCTCATCCTTAAGACCTTGGGTCAATAGACGTATATCTCTTTCAAATTTATCGCTTTTACATCCTCCATCTCCGATGTCGTCGATCCATAACGTGTTTAATATGGCTTGGCTTGCAGGGACAAGACACCCATAGTATTCATGAGTCACTCCAATGCATTTCCAAGGAAGAGAAGAGCGTACAAGACGGGTGTTGTAATAGGACTGGGCAGAATTTTTTTGTTCTAGAAGGTAGTTGTCGGCAGTGAGAGATTGTTTATCGAACTCCGGGGAAACGGCAAAGCACATATCAGCATCTAGGAAAAGAAGATAGGTGTTTTCCATAGGGAAATTGTTGCTAGCTAAAAATTCTTGGGCAGCAGTGATCGATAAGCTTCTGTTATGTCCAAAATTTTTCCACTCATGCCGATGCACCTTCCCTGGAATCCCCGTTCGTGCTAAGAAATTTTCAATGATCTCTACTGTGTTATCGCTCGACCCGGTATCGCAAATGGAGATGTAATCGACGATTTCTTTGATGGTGTTCAAACACCTCTCCATAATTCGAGATTCATTTTTAACGATCATTGTTAAGCAGAGTCTTTTCTTATCGTCTTTTTGTACCCATGGTTGAGATTGCGAATGTTGGTAAATGGAAGGCAATTCCGAATGGAGAATGGAAAAAAAAGAGAGTATCCAGATACACAGGGGATAAATTGCTTTTGATAATGGATATGACGACATGGTTCTCCGCAGTATTTGATTCAAAATATCTGCGATCTTACCGGATCTGATCATGCCTAAGCAATGTTTTTTTGCTAAAAAAGCTAGACATAAATTCGTTGGAATAATTATAAGTAAGATTAATTAAAAATTTAGGGTTGTGCCGAAACAAGGAATGAAGAAATGAAGAATATGATTTTTTTAGCTATCGTCATCTTATCCTGTGGTAGGATATACTGCGGGGATAATTCCCTGCCTTCATGTGCAATCAGCGCTGATGAGTCCCCAAGTGAACTACTTCAGCTGTACTGTGAAGCATCTTCTGTAAACGATTCTTTAGTTGTTTTTAGCGGGTTAAATGGTGGTGAAACTATCGTTCAGGGAGATTCTCTGCTTCAGAAAGGTTCTAACCATATGATTCATGCGGGAACAGACTTGTCCCTTGGTGTTGAAGGGGAAAATGTCGAATATGTCAAAATACGCTCAGAGGGAACTTATCTCGTGACATATAGCGTAGGAGTCGAAGGTGAAGATGTCAGCGCCAACTTTGTTGAACTACAAGTTAATGACACAGTTATCCCTGGAGGACAATCCTTTCCATGCATCGTAAGTGCTGATGATGCGAAATCCAAGGGAATAATGGAAGCTACAGCAGTGTTTAAAGGGCATCCTGGTGACAAACTGAAATTGGTTAGCGGTTCTTCAAAAGCCATGAAATTAGCCAAGACATCTAATGGTAATCAGGTGCGTTTATACGTCCATAAGCTTGATTAAAAATAGTCAAATGTGATACCATCTTTTTGATGGAAAACAAAAATAATCTTTCTTTGCCCCCTCCCTTGACGAGTCTTCAAAATCCTCGTATTAAACAACTTGTGAAGTTGCGTGATCGCAGCGCTCGTGAAGAATCAAATCTTTTTTTAATCGAAGGATACCGGGAACTTTTGCGTGCTGTCGATGCGGAGCATCCCATTGAATTTCTTTTCATCTGCCCAGAACTTTTCCTTGGTTCTAATGAAGAGGCTCTCATTCGCCGATTGATCGCTCGAGGAGTTCAGGTGCAACCATGCGCTCCAGATGTTTTTCGTAAGATTTCCTACCGTGATCGCCCCGATGGGTTAATCGCTGTAGCACCGCAACGCCATTTGAAACTAAATGATATTCAAAATAAATTCTTAGGGCCCAACCCCCCATTTTTTGTCGTTGCTGAAGCAATCGAAAAGCCTGGAAATTTGGGAACTATCTTGCGTTCTTCAGATGCTGTTGGACTCGATGCACTGATTGTGTGTGACCGTTGCACTGATATCCATAACCCCAATGTCGTGCGGGCGAGTGTGGGCACCCTTTTTACCGTGCCTGTTGTCGAGGCTGGTGGGGAGGAGACTTTACAATGGCTTCGGCAGCAGGGAGTGGCTATTGTTGCTGCAACTCCTTCAGCAAGCGCTCAGTTTACAGACGTCGATCTGTTTGGTCCCATTGCAATTGCAGTGGGAACAGAGCAGCTTGGCTTAAGTGAACGATGGATGTCCAATGCCGACATTCAGGTGGCGATCCCAATGCGAGGAGTAGCCGATTCTCTTAACGTTGCCATGGCAACGACTTTATTGTTGTATGAAACATTGCGCCAGCGTCGGGAGAAATTTAGTGGTTAAAGAATTTGTCCTTTATGAAGATAATCATTTAATCGCTGTGAATAAGCCCGCTGGAATGCTGACGCAACCAGCAGAAGGGATTAATGATAGCTTAGAAAACACAGTAAAAGAGTATCTTAAGAATAAATATTCAAAACCCGGAAACGTGTTCCTTGGTGTTGTCCATCGTTTAGACCGCCCGGTGAGCGGTATTGTGATTTTTGCTAAGACAAGTAAGGCTCTTTCCCGCGTCAATGCAATGATTAGAGACAGAGAAATGCGGAAAACGTATTGTGCATTGGTCGAAGGACATCTGAAAGAAGACTCTGGCATTTTAGAGCATTTCTTGCGACATGGAGATCATATTGCTCATGTGTGTAGACCTCATGACCCTGGAGCAAAGATCGCCCGCCTTCATTACAAGACATTAGAAAAAAATGAAACAACAACCCTCCTTGAAATTGATCTAGAGACAGGACGTTACCATCAGATACGAGCACAGTGCGCTGCTGTCGGTTGCCCTATCGTTGGCGACGCAAAATACGGAAGTCGCACCCCCTTTGCTGATGGGGCTATTGCCCTACATCATTCTTGCTTAAAATTACACCATCCTGTTACAAAAACATTATTGCATATAGAGTGTCGATACATTCATAGTGGATGAAAAATCATTCCCATGCCCATGCCCGTGCCCGTGCCTGTGCCCGATTCGTCCATTTTATTTATGGATGAATGGACAAGGCCGGGCACGGACACGGAAAAAAGACTTGAACATGAAAATTAATAGACAAATCAAATTTTTTTGTATTTTCCTGACTCTCCTGACTTTTTTATTGACGGCGTGTGGTTGCCCACAAAGGTATCAAGTTTCGGATAACCCTCCTCCATTACCTTTATGTCCTGTCGTCGAAAAACCGGTTCATCTTGCTCTTGTTTTAGGGGGAGGGGGAGCTCGTGGACTCGCCCACGTAGGGGTTATAGAGGTCTTTCAAGAGGCTAAAATTCCTATTGACCTCATCGTCGGCTGCAGTGCAGGAAGTATTGTAGGAGCTATCTATGCCGATTGTCCTGACATCACCCACTTAAAAGATGTTTTTCTTGGGCTGCACAATGACTATTTAATAGATTTTGATATATGGAATGCCCACATGGGACTTTGTCAAGGGAGAACGTTACGCCGTTTTCTTCAAAACACTTTAAATGCAGAGACATTTGAAGAATTGCAGATTCCTTTCTTCCTTGTGGCAACGGATCTTTATTCTAGCGAATTGGTGACAATTGGAGGCGGACCATTAGTCCCTGCTATTGAAGCTTCATCGGCTATTCCATTTATTTTTGTCCCCGTAGAGCTCCATGGTAGGGCATTTGTCGATGGTGGCGTCATCGATCCCGTCCCAGTGCGCGTTGCTCGTCATTTTGAATCAGAAATCATCGTTGTTGTCGACCTGAGAGGACTTCTTCCACCCACTTTCCCAAGCAATCTCTTTGGTGTTGCTGCCCGTAGTGCTGAAATTGCCCTTCTATGGCAGAGCGAAGGATGTTTGCAACACGCGGATGTTGTGATTCGTCCGGAATTGGATGAATTTGGGACCTTTGATGATAAAAATGAGGAAATCTATGAAGCAGGAAGGAAGGCTGCATTTGAGGCTCTTCCGCAAATTTGGGAGCTACTGTCTTGCCCAGAAGAAAGGGACATCAATCATGTAATAAATTAGACTTCTTGCGGAGGAAGAGCTTGCCAAATGATATCGTTTAGGTGTGTTTGAAGTTTTTCTATAGCGATAAGAGAAGAAGAGATTGATGTGGGGATACCAAATATTATCTTTTGCCCGGTAACCGAAATAGGAGGTTCCGTTTCCTTGTGATTTACTTGAATTTTCTTTAAATAAAGTTCACCGGCAAGGTACAGTTTGCCTGACGTCGCTTTTCCTTTAATCGGTAGGAAACCTTTTCCGTTAATTCCATCACCCAGGAATTCCACACAAGAGGAATCTGTTTCTATTGAGAAACACATTTTCATTATATTATTGAGGGTTACAATTGGTTTTGAAGGGGAGTTGCCTTCGCCTATATATTTCTTATCTAAAATTAGGGTGTATGAATGATCCCCATTTTGCTGCCACTCGAGAACTTTGGTTTCTCTCATCAAAGCAACGAGTAGTGTACAGGCCAATTCCCCCATCCGTTGTTCAATCGTCATGTACATCGCTAGAGAATCAGGATTTTCTGTGTTTCCTATATAATTCTTTTTACGTTCAGTTGCTGTGTTATTTATTTCTGTAGTAACTAAATCTGCAGCAGGTAAGGCTGGTGGTGGTATAGTAATGGATGAAACGTTAATAATTTGTATCTCTTGCATTGTGATTGATTTCCTAATTAACTATTATTAAATAAAGGACTGTAACATAGTTAAAATAAAAAATCAATAAAATTTATTGCTTACCTGGAACAACATTATCCAATGGATAGTCTTTATCCATCCAATCTTCGATTCCTTCGGGGTATTTATAGACGTGTTTATAGCCCATTGATGTCAACTTATGGGCAAGTTTTCCACTTGCCGGACATTTAATACTTGCACAATAGACGACGATGACCGCATCTTTTGAGGGGAGTGTATGTATAATTTTTGCATCATCAGAGTCGAACGGAAGAAATTTAGCCCCCTTAATGACAACGCCTTCTTCAAATTTTTTCGGACGTGCATCGATCAGTACCATGTGTTTTCCCGAGTCGATCCACTCTTTAAGCTCTTTGGCATGAATCGTTTTGTAATCTTCAGCTTGATGTGTTTCTTTAGGTGATACTGTTTCTGTAAGAGCAGTCACTGCAGAAGGGATGACTATTAAGCTAAATAATAGTCCAAGAGTCGTAAGTAGTCTTTTAAGTTGCATAAACGATCCTATGGGGTTTTAAGAGTCCGTTCCATTTTTACTCTTAGGCATTTTTATTTGCAACATTAAAAAAGGACAAACGACGCCAAGGACGCCAAGGACCTTAAGGACGCTAAGGAAGTGTGCAACAATAAGTTGGACGATTGGGCCGCGCGAAAGCTCCCGCGGTTGAACGATTAAAAGTGACCCTATATTATAATATTGGATCACTTTTAATCGATTCAACCCTGGGGCTTTGGCGCTGCCGAATCGTCCAACTTATTATTGCACACTTCCTAAGGACAAGAAGCTCTAAATCACCATCTAGAAGGGGTTTAGAAAGCTCTTTTTGTCTATAAGTCCTTGGCGTCCTTAAGGTCCTTGGTGTCCTTGACGTCGTTTGTCTTTATTATCATATCCTCAAAGCTTTAATTTTTTCGAGTTCTTCGCTAAGTTTATTTTTAGTTTCTGTAATTTTCTCTTTAGTTTCAGTCAATTCTTTTGCTGTTTCGGATCCCGCTTCTTCTGTTGCTATTGCAGCCTCTATTTGAGTTATTTGTCTGGTTAAATCCGCTAGTTCATTTTCTACTTCGCTTATTCGCTCTGTCAAATCCTTTTGCTCTACAAACGGCTTGATTCTTGCTCGTTCGCTTTGGAGTGTCTCTTTATTTTCATTCCAAGCAAAATCTTCTGTTTTTAACTTATCTTCAATTTCTATCATTCGTTGTATCCACCCCTCTCGAGTCCGAGAATCTATTGTGCAAAGGTTTAAGGTTACGTTTTTTCTAGGTGTCTCAATTGCTGGAATCATGCTTGAATATAGTTCGCTTTTTATTGTTGGATTCTCAGCAGTCCCTCCAGCGGTTAGAGTTTTTAGATCGTATGTCAGAGTCAGGAATCCCTTTGTTGCGGTGGCCGACATCGATCCTTCTTTGAATATCAGCTGTTTTACACCGTCGTTTGATGTTTTAAAGGAAAATTTTATCTCTTTGTTAAATTTTAGGATTGGAAATGGAATACCCTTTTCTTCCCATATTGGAATACCATTTTCTGCCACCTTTCCTACATAGGGTTTATCAAGTGTGATTGTAGCTTCATTTCCGTTTAAAGAAAAACCGATGATGTTGAGATTTTTAAATAACTCAAACCACAATTCCACGTTGTCGCGGCCTGCACATTCAGATATTGCAAGGTACATAGCAACAGCAGGGATACTGACGGCTGCCTCAATTTCTTCCGTTTCTTTTATTTTTAATGATACGATGTTTTCCTGAGCCTTGGCTAATAACGGAACACACATATCACTAGTGATTCCTGTATTTTTGTCCGATGTTAACTTTTCCAGGAATTTTTCTATGATTTCGTTCGCATTTATTTCTTCGTGTATACTTCTGCAAGGAGAATATGCTTTTTCGATGAGTTTTGCTTTTTCATAGTCAGCCCTTGGGTCCAGCATGTTAATGTTCATTCGAGCGAGGAGTCCATATCGCTCAGCCGTATATTTGGTTATGTGGAAATAAAGATCGTTCACTTGTTGGAGTTTTTCTGGGTATTTCGATTCTTGCTCTCTTGCAAGCTTGAGATTGTCTTCGCTAAAAAAAAATTCGATTGATTTGTAGATACTGGTTAATTGCTTTAAATCGAGCTTATTCAAATTGGATAATTCATTTAGTGTTTGGATAAATGGAACGACTGGTGTACTACCACAACGGAAAAAATATTCAAACATGACATCTGTCATCTTATCATTAATTAATTCAAGCATTCCCTCTTTTGTTTGTGGTAGTAGAGGAGGTGGAATACCAACGACATCTTCGACACGGTCTGCTACTGCGGATTGGTCGTGTTTGCCAGTAACAAAACGTCTGTCAAACTGCTCTAGTTTTTCTGTTACTGAAGCCTTTGTTGCCTCAAAGAGAGCTCTCGTTGGTTCTTCTTCTTCTTCTTCTTTTAGTGCGTTTGCACCGGCTTGATAAGCTTCTTCGCCAAGGGCAAGGGTTTTACGTGCGTCTTCTAGGGCTCCTTTAGCGTCTTCAAATTCTTCAGCAACAGCTTGAGATCGCTCTTCAATGAAATCTTTCGCCTTGTCGTAGAATTTCTTGGGGTTTATTTTCGAGGCTCGCTCTATACTATCTAACGATTCAGTATCTGCTGGATTTGATTTTTCTAAAAGTATCTCTGAGGCGTCTTTGAGTATTCTTAGTTCTTGGTTGATGCCTGCAGCAAGTAGGTGTTTTTGCTCCTCGGCTATTAATAATAGTTGTTTAAGGTCACTTAAACCCCTTACGATTGAATGCGTTGTCGCATCGAAAGCTGCGATTTCGTTTTCGAATTGCAATATTTCTTGTTCGATCCTGTCTATCTCGTTGCTCAACTCTTCTCTTTTTCTGTCATATTTACCGGTTCTTGTCTGATATTCAATTGCTCCTTCGTCCTCTCTTTTATCAAAATTATTAAATATTTTTGTTGTCACATCTGTCAGGTCATGTGTTAAAGCTTCCAGTTGCTTTTCTAGTGCTAATTTAGCTTCTTTAATTTTTTCTTTACTTGGAGCTAACTTGGATAAGCTTTCCATGAGCTTTGTTGCTTCTGTTTGAAACTGACTAAAATTTGTCGATGGGATTTCGTTTAATTCTTCAAAAGACTTAAGAAGGCTCTCATCTAAGTCAGCTAAAAAATACTTCTCTAAAAAATTTGCCGACGAAAGATCTTTCAGTTGTGCTTTCATTTTTTGAACGAGGTCAAATTTTTCTAGCTCTTGAAGTTGCCCATGTACCTCGGATGCGATTTCGGTGTTTTGTTTATGTTCTTCTAGGAGTATCCTCATTTGATATTCTAAACTTAAAGACTTTTTGATAAATTCTTGCGTGGTTTTTTGATAATTTTCAACGTCATCTAACGCAGTTTTGAAGTTTTCTGTAGATACATTTATTTTTTCTGTTATTTTTGCAACTTCAGATGCTGGTGATTGAGAGGGGATATTTTTTACGTGTTGGAGCATTCTTCTTAGAGTTTCCATGATTTCTCTTTTCAGTTGAATTTCTGTTTCAAACTCCTTTTCAGACGCCATTTCTAAGAGAGACTCTAAGTCATTTATCTCGATTGCTTTATTTTGTACGAGCAATTTTCCCGATTCATCCATATGTGGTCGCGATTTTCGCTCTAACAGCTTCACTCGATGGTTTGTGATTTTTCCTTTTAAAGCGGCGTTAACCTCTCCTTTGTAAATACTTTTGTAAATTAGGACAGCCCTATTTTCAACGCGTTCAAGTCCCAATTTGGCATCTTTTTTTCTTCCTATTCTCCAAAATTTCCACCAACTGCCTGTTTTTACTTCGTGTTCGAGCTTTTTTGTGAGGATGGCATGGAACTTGACAACCATATCTTTTGGCAATGGTTTAATAGATTTATCGAGAGAGCGTTCCATCTCAATCCAATCGCTTACCAGTCCCTTGATCGATTGCTCCAGGACAGCTGGTTGTTTTTCCATCTGGTTATGGAATTCATCTATTTGAGATTTTAATGAGTTAACTAAATTATCTCTA
>JABDDS010000004.1 GCA_013287465.1 Chlamydiota bacterium
CAGCAGCTGGTAGAACAGATTCTATAATGTTTCAAGGAATTAATACTAGGATGAGCGGAGTTAAGCCGGAAGAACGAAATCAGTTAGGCAATTTAATAGCAGCGGGTTGTATCATAGGTAAAGAAATAACAGCAGGCAGTTTACCAAATAGTGTTAAGATTATTGTTAAGATTATAGACAAGCAAACAGAGCAGGGGTTTCTATTATGTATGAGCGATGATGGTAGAAGCTGTGTTTTGCAAAAAAAAATGCCAGGAGGAGCCTTCCCCAAAGAATTAGAGCAGTGGACGAAAAATTTAGCAAACAGCGATAAAGAGGCTAATAAAGGCCTTTTGTCAGAACTTATTAAAAATAAGGCTATTACGGATGAGCAGCTTGCATCTTTTTGTGCAGCTGTTGGAATCGAAGGTCGTGGAGATTATTTTTTTACCCTTGATAGGGGGAGGGGACCTCAGCAGACTGCTCTTATGGACCTGATTAGTTCGGAAAGACCTGGTCTTTTTGCCTGGATGGAGCATGATTTCAAATATATTATCTCAGACTCAGCAGCGCCACCAAAAGGCGTTCCTTTTTCTTTAGCCAATGTCGACTTAAGGTTTGTCGTTGGGAATTTATCTGATGAATTGCGTGAGCTCCTTGAAGACCACTGGGGTAAAGTACCTTATGGTTCTTTAATGGACGTTGTTTTCGGCAGACCAAGGATATCTGATAAGGATATTATAGATTTTTTTGTAAGAATTGGGATCCCTTCCAGCATAGTTGAGTTGGATCAGAAGGGCAATTTAGATCCTGATTCTGAGCAGTTATCTACTTCGCTTAGAGGGTTACTAGTCGGAGATCACGCTAGTCGCCCTCAGCTTTTGGCTAAATGGAAGGCTGCTGAAGCACAAAGGGAATAAAACCGAATAGAAAGAGCTAATGATGGATCTTTCGCCGGTCTCATGTTGATCTATTTTGTGCAAAATTAGGCAGCAATTAATGTTGCTACTTTAGTTTTTAATTGTTGGTTTTTTGTGTTGGTTTTTTTTGTGTTGGTTTTTTTTGTTGATTATTATTGTTAAATTATTTATAATCATTTTTATATAGAGAATACGTCATTTGGAGGGAGTTTTTATGAACAAAGTCGATCCATCAAGTAATAAGACAGATTTTATAATGTTTGCAGGACTTAGGACTCGCATAAACGGAGTTAAACAAGCGGAACGGGATGAATTGATTCAAAGGATAAGAATGGGTCAAGTCATACTTAAAAAAGAACCATCGGGTTGGTTGCCGTTCTTGTCTAGCGCTACGTTCGAATTAAATCCAAAAGATGAGGAAGGATTCTTGTTATGTGTGAGTGATGATCGTAAAAATTGTGTTTTGCAAAAAAAGATACCCGGAGGAGTCTTCCAGGGGGAATTATGGCAGTGGGCAAAAAATTCAGCAAACAACAATCAAAAAGCTAATGCAAGCCTTTTGGAAAAACTTATTGCAAATAATGAGATCACGGATGAGCGGCTTGCATGTTTTTTTGCAGGTATTGGAATCCGAGGTCGTGGGGGATGGTTTTTTGAGAAAGAATCTTCTAAGCCGACCGATATTATGCGCGTGATTGCTGAGAGAAGACCTACTTTTGTTGCCTGGATAAATTCTGACTTCCAGGAAATTGATGATGGCGGGACAGTGGAAAATCTAGATGATGAAGACTTTCTAGAGGTCAAGCAATCAGAGCCAGAACCATCAGGACCGACTTCAGGACCAGCACAACCAACTTCAGAACCATCAGGACCAACTTCAGGACTAGCACAACCAAATCCAGAGCCGCTGCCTCCTGAAGATGTGAGTTCTGCCGCCGCCGCACCAGTACCAGAAAAAATTTCTTTTTCCTTAGCAGCCGTCGATATAAGCCCTATTGTTAAGGGACTACCTGATGTATTGGTTCCGTATGTTGAATTTTGGAGTAGAGATGCAACAGTTCGTCACACGTTGATAGAAAATATATTACAAAACACAGCCATATCAGATGAGGATTGTATTGATTTTTTTGTGAAAATTGGAATGCCTTCCAATATAGTTGATGCAGAAAATCTCCATGACGATGCAGATGTTGACCTTAGGGCATTATCTGATATGCTTAATAGGCTTTTGGTCAAAAAGCGCCGCGCTGTTCGCTCCTCTGAGTTTTTGGCTAAGTGGAAGGCTGCTGAAGCAAAGTGGAAGGCTGCTGAAGCTGAGTGGCAAGCAATAGAAAGAATAAATGCTCTAGAAGTCAATCCTGCAGGCTACGTTGATCTATTTCGTACAAAACGAGATGATTGGGAAGCGCTTAAATCTAGGTTGCAGGGATGTCCAGAGACAGTGAGAGCTCAGATACAAGCTCTTTCGGTAGAAGATCGTGCAGCCTTTTATAATCTTTTGGCTAGAAGTCATAACTTCAATCAAGTATGTCAATTTCCTGACAAGGGATATCCCAAGGTTCGAATTGAAGTATATTTGCACAATGAGGAGTTTTTAGCATTACATCCTAATTTTGTTCAAGATATTGTGGATGCCCAACGCATGGCTCATACACGAGTTAATCAAAAGACGGCAGAGCTGTTAAGTGATTTTATCGCTCACATCAAAGAGTGGGGGACTGCTGAGGAAAAACGAGTTTATGAAACAATTAACACTCCACAAGATTTGGTTCACCGTTTAATTCAATGTCGTCCAGTTGTATTTTTTAATCCAGGGGATGATTGGCGTGTAATTAATGCTGTAAACGCGGGTGATGGGACGTTTACCCCTCAATCAAAAAGTGGCAGGGGCCTTTTTGGTGATTATGAGAATCAGGTCCTTGGATCTTCTCTTGATCGTTTAATCAATTACAATGAAATGTCGATTTCAGCTCTTCTTTCTGTTGTTGCAAGAACTCCATTTATAAATCAAGGTGGACGTACAAATATGGGTGCACCCGATTTTGATAAATGTAAATCTGAAGGAGTATATGTCGGCACTGTAGGATGTCGTTATGAACAACCAGGTAGAATGGAATCTAGGTACACTCTCATTGATAATACCTGCACCGCTGAAAAAGGATATGGTAAAAATGCCCCTAATACTAGAGAAAAAGCATATAATAATATGATGGCAAAGCACTTTGGTATTACTTATCTTTCGGGAGGGGTTGGTATTCCTTCTTATGATGAGTTGGTCGCTGCAATGAATGGAGATAAGCCACCCGCAGGGTATAAGATTTTGGGTGGAAGTAAAGAGGGTGGCAATTTGTTATTTTATGATCTGAAAGCTTTTGAACAACGAATTGAAGTAAATTATCAAACGTTTATCGCAGATGAGTTTGTTGACCCAGCGATTCACCAGAAACCGCCTTATTTTTTCCTTGTGGGGCTTGGAACGGGAGCTTGGGCCAGGGATCCAGATTCTCAAATTCCAATTATTATGCATACTGTTGCGGCTCGTCTTAACCAGCTTTCTCCAGAACAAAAAGCGAGAAAGCCTACAATTGAATTTAGTTACTTTGCAAATGAGGAGTATTGTAGGCCACTGTGGGATTCTTTTAAAACTGAATTTCCAAATATCGCCGATATTGATGTTAGGTTTACAACCAATGACCCAGCAGCTAAGTCTAAACTTCCAGAAGACGAAGGCAAGCTGTTAGTTGCGATGTATGCCTGGGATTCTAATTCTTATCCTGGTAATGAATATTGGTTTGGAGCAATGGCTGCTTCTGGTGACCCTGCGGCAGCTTCCTGTTCTTTTATTGCAGAACTACAGAATCCAAGCATTAATCCAGGCATTAGTAGATTATTCATATTGCCAGAAAGTAAACCAAGAGTTCCATCACCAACTTCTGGCCCCGCTGCACCTTCTAGTTCAGCTGCTGCCGGAGGACACTAGATTTTGTTGTTATGGACATTGTGGACAGCGTACAACTTTTAATCACACCGGGTGCAATTAAAAGGGTTGATTAAATACTAACGTGATCCAAAGATGTAACCTAAAGAGCCCCTGCCTTAATACTACGCGAAGCGTTTGGAGTGCGAAAGCCCCCTTCTAATGACCACGCAAAAAAATACCCCTTCGGATCTGTCAGGACTGAATTTGGTTTTGGGGATGCCCGCTCATCGAAGCCAACCTTCTCGATTGGAAAGCCTTTTTCAAGCGGAGCAAAGGACTGTTGCGGATTTACGAACTAGAGTGAGCAAGATAACCAATTCTTTGGAAACAAAGACGAATGAAAGTTTAAAAGATCAACTTCAAGCAGTGTCTTTGAAAGAAAAGAAGGCAAAAAGAATGATGAGGGGGCCAGGGACCAGGATTTAAATCGGTCTACTGTCTAAGGAGTCGGTCTACTCTTAAAATGGATTGGGTACTGTGACAACTACTGCGCTTGGAGCTGTCGTTAAGTTTCCAGCAACACCGAACAATAAATATTCATAACACCCTTCTTTTAATCCGGGGTCAATGAAAGTGGTAAAATGATCACCAGGGGTCCCATGTATATTTTGAGCGATCATTATTCCATTGCGATATAGTGTATAAGAACTTATTTCATTCCCTCTATCTGACGAAGGAATGTTATTCCATGTTAAATCAATATTATAGAGAATCTCATGTGTGGATGGTACGGCCGTCGATTTGCTCCTCATACAAGGGGCTCTTATATTCTGATATAGTGTTGTTAAAGAAAAATTTGATTGACTTCCTACAAATAGATCTAAGTAGCTAGCAGAGCTGATTTTGCCAACAGCGATAGAGGATGAGTTCATACAGGGCTGATAGTAGATTTGACTTGGGATAAAACTGTTGTGCCCATCATTGACAAGCAGTTGAATTCCATTTTCATTCCCAACGATAATGTCTTCTTGATGATTTTTATGATTCGATAGGTTCCCAATAGCGAGGCCTGGATTGCAAAATTCTTCGGAATCATTGTTTCTTGGTGCAGGAATTGTAATGGACGTAAATGTTCTATTATAATTGTTGTTAAAGAAGATATTTACGATGTTTTCAGGGGGCTTGTCTGAGGAATATTTTCTCGAAGTGACTGCAAAATCTTGATTTAACTGCTGACAACCCAATATAGAGCTATAATTTGATTTTTTCCCTGTTTTATTGTATTGATGGTAATCATTTGAATTTAAATTGCCGACGGCAACAATAGCCGGTTTTCCGCAAGTCGGGTAAATTTCATGGCTGACGTAAAACTCGTTGCGACCATTTCCGTATAAAATGTTCACGGTGTTGTCGTCGTGATTTGCGACGATGAGATCGTATCTACCTGGATGTTTCGTTAAATGCCCCATTGCAATGCCTAGAGGGTTTTTTCCGACGTTGTAATAACTGCTTTCTTCAAAGTCAGAATTGTTGTTTGGTTGTACAAAAATATAGACACATCCTTGATTCGAATTGTTTGTTGCTGTTAGAGCTAGGCTGTAGCTTAGATCTAGATCGTTTTCTAAATTAAATTGACCTATAACAGCGCCGTTAAATGAGGGAACTTGATCAAAAAGGATAGGGCTAAATATTTCGGTTACAGCTTTGTATACTGTTTTTTTATGTGATCCTACTGCAATTTCTACTGGGACTATAAGTATTTTAATAGGCTGAATGATCCCTTCTTTTTTATTGTCATCAGTTATAGAGCTTCCTGCAACGACTGCTAGAGATGTTTGTTTATTTTTTGTTGTTGTGGCAAGCGATGTGCTAGCTATGTTTTCAAAAAAAATCTGATCGTTTCCTGTTTCGATTCCTTCATAAGTGGTAGACATCGTTAATAGGGAATCAGTTCCGTCTGTAGAAACAGCAATTCGCACATGAACAGAATCGAATTCTATAATGGATACAGCAACAGGAGAAAAAATGGAATGGGTAGCCCCCCACTCTATACATAGTTCTGTTTTCGATGCGATGAATCCGTTGAATTGATTATTTAGACTTTGGGTCCTGCAGGGCTGTATGTCGTGAGCATCGATATGGTTGCTTAGTAACAATATGGAAAGCAGCCATGGAAGGGATTTTATCATCGATATTTTATATTGAAATAGATTATGTAATAACATAAAATTTCCTCTATTATGTAAAAAAATTCACCGCCCCGCAGTATAACCTTTTTGTTATATATTCCATTCGGAGATTGGTTTCCCAACTCCTTCTTTGATCAGTTTTAACACATGCAATGTTCCTTTGACATGTTGGCTGTCAAATCCTAGGTGATCTTGGACTAGCATGCATTGTGGTAGTGCCTGGGAGCTCCAGACATGTTCTTTGCCGACATGATAGGCGAGATGTGCATGCTGATGCATAGGAAAATCGACTTGCGTATCTCCAATAGTGATAATTAATGCATCGGGATAGAGATGGCATCTCTCTTCGATGTGTTTTTTAATTGTGAGGCTCTTGTTTACTTTGCTGACCATTAAAAAATTGAATCCAAATCCATCACAAGAGCCGAGTCCCATCGCAATTTGTCTTTGCTCTTTGGGTAGCTTAGAGATCAGCAACTCTTTGCTGGAAAGTTCTTTTTCCAGCCATTTTACAGAGTTTGTGATCCCCCATGGTGGGTTAGAAGTGAGGGTTTCTATTAATGCTCCATAGCTCACAAGTCGGAAGCGAGGGTCTATCTTAGATCGTATTGTCAGGGCTATTTCGGCAAATTCGTTGGGGGTGATCTGTGGTGATTGGTTTTTGTCTTTCAGCGTTAAGGTCTCTACTTCTGCTTTTAACTTTCTGGTAAGTTCTTTTTGCTCTTGGGTTCCTGTGCAGTCAATTTCATGGAAAAATGCGTGCAGAAGTATCTTGGAGAGCTCAAACACAATTTCAATCGGATATTCATCTAAGATTTCTATGTGATTGAAATCGCGCATCCGCTGTCCTCCAAGGGCTCCATAGATGGAAATCTCTTCTTTTTTTAATTCATTTGCTAATGGCTCTGCAATTGCTTTGTCGAGAGTGGTATGACCTCTACGCCATATTTCAAGGGCAGATCTTTGCGTTGCTGGTGTTCCAGAAATAAATGCAATGTCAATTTGATGTTCTTTAATCAACTCCTTAATGGCTACAACAATCCTAGGATCAGCATCTGAATTACAGCAATCTCTAATGACTCCATCGACATCGCAAACGAGGATGATTTGATTGATCGGACGACCATCGCGAAAGTTTTCAGGGAGATACAGGTCTGTTGATTTAGTAATTTTCATAAAGTCATCCTTAGAATCTTAGTTACGTTTTGAAACAGATTATCCCTGAGAACGAGGTAAAAGACTAGAGAAAATGTGTGTTTGTGTTAGATTTAATACAAGGGGGATAAAGGATGGCAAGAGCAAATTTTTCAAAAGTAGAAGATTCTCTCAAACAGGGATTAGAGGAATTTGGGATTGAAAAGCTTTTAGAAGTGACTGACAAAGAGTCGGATAGAATAGAGCAGGAAAGACGAAGTGGGCAGCTGGCCATATTGATTCAATATGAGCTAAAGTCTCTTTATCGACATGGGTTTAATCTTTATACTCTTCTACATATTGATAAAAAAGAATTAAAAAAATTTATTAACAATCCATCTTTGATGACTAAGGATGACAAAGAGAAATTAATTGATATCAAGAAAAAAATTGATGTCTTTAGAGAGGAAAAAAAGGATGAGTTGAGGTCGGACGAAGATGTGGTTACCGAGGAACGGTATAGACACAAACACAAAAAAATCAATGTAAGAGAGAATTGGTTGCCGTTGAAATAATGATGTTGTGGACACTATGGAACAGAAACGCAAAGTCCTGCTAAGCATTAGCACAGAAACGCAAAAATGTACAGCCACTTTGCGTTTCTGTGCTCATGCTTAGCAGTATAGTTTTTTATACTTATGCTGTCTATGCTGTCTCTATATTCCTAGACTTTAGTTCCTTCAGCGCGCATGCCGCGGATAACAGCACTGATTCCAAGTTTATCGATATTTCGTAGAGCTGCAGTACTAAGGCGCAGCGTAACGAAGCGATTTTCATCCCCGAACCAGATTCGTTTTTTGACTAAGTTTGGTTGAAAACGGCGCTTTGTCTTACCGGTAACTTTAAGACCGATCCCTTTTTTCTTTTTTGCAATACCACGAATGGCGTAAGAGTAGCCTCGTGCTTGTTTTTTTCCTGTGACTTCACAAATCTTTGACATGATGTTCTCCAAATTAAAACGCTAGTCTACCAAAGGTCTTCTATTCTCTCAAGCAAAAAAGAAACAAATGCTAAAGTATTTCTTCTTCTGTCGTCACGATTGCGAAACATTGAACTCCGTCGCCACAACCAAAGTCAGTGAGCCCTTCACCGGAGGTGGCTGTGATTCCTATTTGTGAAATATCGAGCTTCATGATTCGGGCGATATTAGCGCGCATCTTGAGCAGGTGTTTTTTGAAGTGTGGTCTTTTTCCTTCTATAGAAATTGCCACATGGGTCACTTGTTGTTTGCCAAGTGTTTTTATAGCTTCAATGAGATAGATTTCGCTGTCGGTGATTCCGTCTTTTAAGCACAATTCATCGGCGACTCCTCCTAAGATGAGGACTCCAGTAAGCGATGTAATGGCATTGCAGATTGCATGAAGAGCGATGTCTCCGTCTGAATTGGCGTTGAAACCGGGGGTTCCGTCAAAGATGATTCCTGCAATGACGCAAGGTTTGGATGATTCTGGTGGCAGAAAACGGTGGCTGTCTTGTCCGATGCCTGTTCTTGTTTTTAGTCGCATATAGAAAGCTCCTTTTCCCTGCATTTAGCGGGGAAATTAAGATATACCGAAACACCTTCAAAAGTTGGCATTTGGGCCGCGCGAAAGCTCCCGCGATTCGACGATAAAAACCAACCTCATATTATAAATATGGGGATGGTTTTTATCGATCGAATCTCGGGGCTTTGGCGCAGCCGAAATGCCAACTTTTGAAGGTGTTTCGGTATAAGTATAGGCTAAAATAAAATAAACGCAACGGTTTTTTTTTGTGAAAATTAATGATTTCATTGTATGGAAATTAAGAAATTTGTTAAAAAACAGAGATATACCGAATGTGTTTTAAAATTGACTTTTTGGGCTGCGCGAGAATCCTCGCGGATCGAAAATCGAAAATATCTCCGTTTTTTACTGTTTTCTCAGTAATATGTTGCAGTTAAGCAAGTGTTTGGTGTAAGTTATCGAGTCTTGAGTATAGAGAAAGCGTAATAACAACTTCAATCAACTGGGCGAATCATTCATGGATGTGTTAAAAATTACAGGTGGAAATGCTTTAAAAGGCCATGTTAAGGCTGCTGGCGCTAAAAATGCGATGACTAAACTTCTCGTCGCTTCATTGTTGTCGGATAAACCCTGTCGTTTTTATAATGTTCCTAATATTGGTGATGTCGATGTGACCCTTGCGTTATGTCAAGAGATTGGTATGCAAGTTAATTGGGATCGCGATGCGGGGATCTTGGAAGTGTGCACAAAGGAGCTTAAAACAGCTTATGTGCCTCAACGTTTTTCTGGTGCGAATAGAATTCCTATTCTGATGATTGGAGCCCTTTTAGGACGTACTGACGAGGATATTATTGTTCCAACAGTCGGTGGGTGTGACATAGGATCTCGTCCTGTCGACTTCCATATTCAAGCTCTGGAAAAATTGGGGGCTAGCATTGAATATCGCGGAATGAAAAAAGAAGGGGCTTATTTTGCTCATGCTCACAATGGACTTAAAGGGACGCTTATCAATCTTCCTTATCCATCGATTGGAGCGACAGAAAACACGATTTTAGCTGCGGTAACAGCACGTGGCATCACGGTGATTAAAAATGCAGCAATTGAACCTGAAATTGTCGAATTGATTCTATTCCTCCAAAAGCTCGGAGCTATTATCACCCTCGATGTCGATCGGACGATTCGGATCCAGGGAACTCGTCGTTTTTATGAGGTGGAACATACTGTTATTCCCGATCGTATTGAAGCCGCTTCTTGGGGGATGGCTGCGATAAGTTCCAAAGGACGTGTTTTTGTCGAAGGAGCTCAACACCACAATATGGTCACCTTTCTGAATAAAATTAGGGAAGTGGGTGGTGGTTTTGATGTCAAAGGGAATGGAATTGAATTTTATTACGATGGTCCCATGCAGGGAGGGTTACATCTCGAAACCGATGTACATCCAGGCTTTATGACTGATTGGCAGCAGCCTTTTGTCGTTTTGCTCACTCAGGCTTCGGGATCATCTGTCATTCATGAAACGGTCTATGAAAATCGCTTTGGGTACACTGAAACGTTACGTGAGATGGGTGCCGAAATTTCTCTGTTCCGGCAGTGTCTTGGCGGTAAGCAATGTCGTTTTGCTTCTCAGAGTTTCTGTCACAGCCTTATTGTTAAAGGCCATTCTCCATTAGTAGCAAAAGATATCGTTGTCCCTGATTTACGAGCCGGTTTTGCTTATGTGATGGCTGCTGTTTTGGCTGCTGGAACAAGTAAGATTTCTGGTCTTCAATTTCTCGATAGAGGGTATGAAAATCTAACTACTAAGTTGATTTCTCTTGGCGTAGATGCTGTTCGAGAGCCTGCTGGGGACCTGCAGCCAAGCGAACAACCAGAAAAAACGCTGGTGTTTTCACGTAAATAGACCTCTTTCGAAACTGCTTATCCCTTTAAGCGGGTTCTAGCTTAGGTGTTTTCTTCCGAGGTTCTCTCACTTCTTTATGACGAGGAAACACCTCCTGATCGATGAAGGAAAGATGATCGCCATCAACGGTCACAAGACAGCGCCTTCCCTCATTTGGATGAGAGAGCAGCTTTTCTGCTAGCGGGTCTTCGATATATTCTTCGATAGTGCGGCGTAGTGGCCGAGCTCCCATTTCAGGTTGGAATCCTTTGTCGACAAGAAACTCTCTTGCTTTGTCGTCGAGCGTGATATAAAGCTCCTGTTTGTCCAAACGGCCAAAAAGCTTTTTGAGTTCGATATCGATAACGCGCAATAACGCTTCTTTTTGAAGAGGTTGGAAAATGATGATATCATTTAATCGATTTAAGAATTCCGGCTTAAAGTTTTTCTTTACAGCTGATAAAATTTTCTCTTTGATGTGAGCGAAATCCATCACGTCATCTTGAGCTGCAAAACCGACTTCAGTGCTCTTTTTAATTAGATCTGCGCCTAAGTTTGAAGTCATAATAATAATGGTGTTTCGGAAATCGACTTTTCTTCCAAACGAATCTGTGAGGCGTCCTTCTTCCAAAATCTGTAGTAGAAGATCCATCACATCGGGATGTGCTTTTTCTATTTCATCAAAAAGAACAACAGAATAAGGACGTTGTCTCACTTGTTCTGTAAGCTGTCCCCCTTCTTCATGTCCTACATATCCAGGAGGAGATCCCGTCATGCGACTGACGGCAAATTTTTCCATATACTCTGACATGTCAACTTGGATGAGAGAGTCTTCTCCGCCAAACATATTGATAGCTAGAAGGCGCGCAAGAAGTGTCTTTCCAACCCCTGTCGGACCAAGAAAAAGAAAAGCTCCAATAGGGCGCTTGGGATCTTTGATATCGGCTTTACTGCGACGGATTGCACGGCAAATCGTGTTAAGAGCCTCATCTTGTCCGATAATGTTCTCTCGTAACACCTCTTGCATTTTAAGCACCTTTTGAGTTTCCCCTTCGGTGAGTCGACTTAGAGGAATTCCTGTCTGCTTCGCGATGACAGCAGCGATATCCTCATCTTCGACGATGACTTCGTGTTCCTCTTTATTAGTTTCCCATTGGGTACGAAGGTGCTGAAGTTGCTCTCTAAGAGTTTTTTCTTTGTCGCGCAGCTTGGCAGCTTTTTCATATTCCTGTTTGCTGATGGCATTATCTTTTGCGATGCGAGTCTCTTCGATTTCCGCTTCGTATTTATTGATGTCTTGAGGTTGATTCATCATAGCAATCCGCATTTTAGCGCCAGCTTCATCGATGAGGTCTATCGCCTTATCGGGAAGGAAACGGCCACTGATATAGCGGTCGGAAAGAATTGCAGCAGCGCTGAGAGCTTGGGGGGTGTAGATACATTTATGATGCTCTTCATATTTTGCTTTTAATCCATTCAGGATTTCAACTGTTTCAACTACTGTTGGTGGCTGGACGAGAATTTTTTGAAAGCGACGCTCAAGAGCAGCATCTTTCTCGATGTGTTTGCGGTATTCATCGATTGTCGTTGCGCCGATACATTGTAGCTCGCCACGCGAGAGTGCTGGCTTGAGGATATTCGAAGCGTCAATAGCCCCTTCAGCTGCCCCTGCTCCTACAATTGTGTGGAGCTCATCGATAAATAGAAGAACGTTTCCATTTTTCTTGATTTCATCCATCACAGCTTTAATTCGCTCCTCAAATTGACCACGGTATTTTGTCCCAGCAATCATGAGAGCTAGATCTAGCGTGATGAGTCGTTTTTTTCTTAGCGTATCGGGGACTTCCCCTTTGACAATCGCTTGCGCCAAGCCTTCAACAATAGCTGTTTTGCCGACTCCAGCTTCGCCGACAAGCACCGGATTGTTTTTGCGTCGGCGACATAGGATGAGGATAAGCTGTTCGATTTCTTCCTTGCGGGCGACGACAGGATCCATTTTTCCTTCACGGCACATTTCTGTTAGGTCGTGACCATAAGCTTTTAACGCCGGCATCTTATCGGATGACGCTGGCCCTTTTTCAAAAGGTTTGGGGTTGCCTGGGTTACTTCCAGCCTGTGAAGTTGGCGAAATATTGGGAGCATTCCCTATATTGCCAATAGGAGGGAGCTGTAGGTTAAAACTCTCCAATTCTTTAAGGACTTCCTTGCGAACCTCTTTTAAGTTGACGTTGAGATTTTCAAGGACATGAGCTGCCACTCCATCACTTTGTCTTAAAAGGCCGAGTAAAAGATGTTCTGTACCCACATAATTGTGATTGAGAGTAGCTGCCTCTTCATTGGCATATTCAAAAACTTTTTTTACCTTTCCCGTAAGAGAAGGATCTCCATAAACTTGAATTTCTGGGCCGTATCCCACAAGCTTTTCTACTTCGCTTCGCACAGTGTCAAAATCGATATTGAGATTGCGTAGGACATTGACAGCGACACCCTGGCCTAATTTGAGCAGACCCATTAAGACGTGCTCTGTTCCTAAATAATTGTGATTGAGTCGTTGCGCTTCTTTTTTAGCTAATTTGATGACCTGTTTTGCGCGGTTGGTGAATTTGTCAAACATGTGCTTACTCTCTTGTAGTGATTCCTTTGATACTTCCTAATCTAAAGCTTGCCTCGTTTTTTGGGAAGTAGAAAGTTTCATTTGTAGTTCTTTCGTATTTTTGATAGAATCGGGAATTAATTTTAATTTTGAGGTAACAAGTGAAGTCTTATGGCGATCAATTAATTGTAGTGACAGGTGGGGCTGGCTTTATTGGTTCAGGTGTTATCCGCCATCTCAATGATAAAGGAATCAATAATATTCTTGTCGTCGATAACCTTGGTCATTCAGAAAAATGGAAAAATCTCGTAGGTAAAAAATTTGTTGACGTGATTGATAAAGGGGTGTTTTTCGATTGGCTACAAGGAAAACAAGATCTCATCAAGGCGTTTATTCATCTAGGTGCGTGTTCGAGTACAGTAGAAACTAATGCTAGTTATTTATTGGAAAATAATTATCATTATAGCATTCGCTTAGCAGAATATGCTCTTAAACATCAAAAACGTTTTATATATGCTTCTTCGGCAGCTACTTATGGGGATGGCTCTCTCGGATTTATGGATGACGAAAATGCTCTTGATGCTCTAATGCCTCTCAATATGTATGGATTTTCAAAACATCTTTTTGATTTGTGGCTTAAAAGAGAGGATGTTTTAAAAAATGTTGTTGGGTTAAAGTTTTTTAATGTATTTGGTCCTAATGAATACCATAAGGGACGCATGGCATCGATGATCATGCACGTTCTTCCTCTTGTTTTAAAGAAAGAGGCAATTCGTTTGTTTAAGACTTCTGATCCCTCTCGATTTGCAGATGGAGAACAAAAACGCGACTTCATCTACGTAAAAGATGCAGTACGTGTTGTTTGCGCTCTTCTTGAAAATGATGTGATGGGATTGTATAATGTGGGAAGTGGGGTGGCAAGTACGTGGAATCAGGTGGCGAACTCCGTATTTAAAGCAGCCAACCAGCCTGCAAAAATAGAATATATTGATATGCCTCCCGATCTTATAGGCAAATATCAAAATTACACGTGTGCAGATATGCATAAAATGAAAAATGTGTTGGGAGAGTTAGTTACCTGCATGCCTATTGAAGAATCGATTGCAGACTATGTAAAAAATTATCTTATTCCGGGAAAAATATGGTAAAACTTACCAATGTCATCAGTCGTTTAAAACGGCGTAAAATTCTCCTTGCTGGCGATTTAATGCTCGATACCTACACCGTTGGTAAGGTGCGTCGGATATCGCCAGAAGCTCCCGTGGCTGTCGTGCAGGTCGCTAGTGAAGAAAGTCGTCCCGGAGGCGCAGGAAACGCTGCATTAAACATGATTTCTCTTGGTGCTGACGTTGTTTTGTTGGGACGTATTGGACAAGATCCTGCGGGAGTTACTTTGCGAGAGGCTTTGGAGCAAGAGGGGATTGATGTCCGTGGTGTATTCATTCAAAATGAGTTTAAGACGCCATTAAAAAATCGAATCATAGCCGATAACCAGCAGGTTGTTCGGGTCGATTATGAACAGGTAACTCCGCTTTCAGAGATGTTGGAGCAGCATATTATCGATTCATTACCTAAATTGCTCGAAGGTGTTTCTGCGGTGGCTATTTCCGATTATGGAAAGGGAATGTTATCGCGCACATTGCTTGCATCCTTGATAGAACAGGCTAAAGCACTTGGTCTACCTATTATTACGGATCCTAAAGGGGTGGAGTTTGGTAAATACAGCGGTAGCACCATCATCAAACCAAATCTTTCTGAAGCCTATGCGGCAGCAGGACTGCACTCCGATGCAAGCTTAGATTTGGTGGCACAGCGCGTTCTTCATTTGAGCGAAGCTAGTATGTTGATGGTCACTCGTTCTGAAGCTGGTATTTCTGTGTTTCAGCGCACAGGAGAAAGATTTGATTTCCCTGTTAAAATACGGGAAATTAAAGATGTGACTGGGGCTGGCGATACTGTTCTCGCGATGTTGACTTATGCGATTGCTAGTGATTTGTCGATTCATGAAGCAACGCAACTCTGTAACGTCGCTGCAGGTATCTCTGTCGAGCGCTTTGGTTGTGCTCGTGTTAGCCTTTCAGACTTGGCTCGACGTCTTTTGGAATTTGATGTCGACAATAAAATTTTCGATGGGGAGCATCTCTTTACTTTGCAACAAGCTCTTAGAAACTCTTCTTATAGTTTGTTGGGATTGTATGCTAAACAAGGAATGCTTTTGCCAACATTCTCCTCCATTCAAAAACTCTCTAAGCAAAGCGATGGGAATTTGGTGATCTATTTGCTCGATTTAGATCCAGATCAAGATTTTGTTCAGCTTCTCGCATCGATGCAAGATGTGAAGTTCATCATCATTCAAAGCGGAAACCTCAATTCTTTATGTGAAGAGGTTCCTCCTGCTAATATCTATGCCTTAAACGGAAAAGAACTCGTCGAGCTTTCCTCAACATCTGCCCTACTTGAGTTTGTTTAACTTGATTGCACCTCGCTTTAGTGCTACGCGAAGCGTTTGGAATGCGAAAGTCCCCTTTCGCTTTGTTGTTTAAGGCAAAGCGAAAGGGGACTTTCGCACTCCAAACGCTTCGCGTAGAAAATAGGCTTGATCCCCGTTTTTTTGGTGTTCTTTGTCCTTTTAAGGGCTAATCCACAATTTTGCCTGAAGGTAATGATCTTCGGATTCCATCGAACTGCTTAGTCCAGTGGGGAAACCCCATGCGCTAGCTCTATCTTTTAAACTTGTAATAAATGAACATTCAAATTGTAATTTATTGTTTCCGGGAGATCGTTGCAATTTCTTAAACTCCTCGTCAAGGTTGGCCACAACTTTTTTTGCAAGTTCATTCAGTCTTGATTGGAAATAGGTTACATTGATATTTTTACCAACAATGGCATAGGTTGGTTCAGGGGGTATTCCTGCATTTCTAATATTGACAACGAAACCAGGGGTGTCGGTACGATCACCGCCTTCAGTCTCTGGCGACGTAATCTTTTCTTCAAGCCATTCGTTAAAAGGGGCTTGATTGACGCTATCTCCCATTAGTGTTACGAGCCTTTCTAGATTGGAAGAGGGATTATGATGTTTCCATGATGGTTCGCTTTCTGAATCAAATGAAAGACGTGCATCTAGAGGTTTTGCTTTTGTTGGAGTTTCATGGAAAGGATCGAATCTTGTCTTTAATTGAGCAAGAACTTCTTGAATAAAAGACTGGGAAATCGCACTTGCAACTGCATCGCTATTATTGTGAAAAGCTGCATTCCAAACTTTTCCCTTGTCTTGTGTTTCTGTCAATAGTTGGTTAATATTAAGTACTGCTTGGCTGGGTGCACTTGATGATGCTGCTGCTGACATAGACAAACCTCCTGATGTTTAGGTCTATTAGATGTTAACGCAGCTTGCCTTTCCAGTCAAGTTTGGTGCGGAGGGTAGAGAAATAATCGTGATTAGGCATTGTGACGAGGCGAAAAACTCGCTTTGAACGGGTGATGCGGACGCTTTCACCTGAAGATATAAAATCGGTGGAAAAACCATCATAAGTGACTTCTAAAGGGGCATGAGCGCTGATGTATTCAATGCGTAACTCAGTTTTAGGAAGCAGTACGATTGGTTTGTTTGAAATGGTGTGCGGACAAATAGGAGTGAGGACAAAAGCATCTAATTCAGGAGTAAGGATAGGGCCACCAGCAGCGAGAGAATAGGCTGTTGATCCACTGGGAGTCGAAAGAATGATCCCATCTGCTGAAAATGTGTTGAGGTATTGGTTATCGACGTAGATGGCGAGATCGATTAAACATGGATTGCTGGCTCGATGAATGACGATATCATTAACGGCAAAGCGGTTGCCGGCGGGAGAGTAACCATCCATGACAATGCGGGACTGAATGCGGTAGTTCCCTTTTAATAAGTTTTCAAGGCTGGGAATGATCGCATCTATAGGGATATCAGCCATAAATCCTAAGCTTCCGAGGTTGATAGCTAGAATTGGAGCATGGATGCTGGGATGTTGATGGATCAATCGCAAAATCGTTCCATCTCCTCCCATGGAGATACAGAAATTAATTTCATGCGGAGAAACATCAGAAAGAGGTTTGATTCCGTCGATTGGGAAAACATCCTCTTCAGCAACGACAGTGACACCATGACCGATTAAAAATTTGCTGACATTGCGGGCGGTTTCTTCTGCCAACTTTTTGTTCGCATTTGGAAACAGCGCGATAATCATTGGGTCACCGTTGCATGATTGAAATTAAATTGAAGAGCAATGCGATGGAAAATTTTTTCGGCAGAAAGACCTAGTTCATCGAGGAGTTCAGCATGTGTCCCTTGCTCTACAAAAGTCTCTGGAATGCCAAAATTGATGACTTGTAATTGATTATTGTATCCTTGAGACATCAAGAAATTATTGATAACTGATCCTAATCCGGAAACGACAGAGTGTTCTTCTATGGTAACAACTCGATTGTGTGTCGAAAGAAGGGTGTCTAGTAGCTCGACATCGAGAGGTTTCACAAAAATAGGGTCGAGGACTGTCGCTTGCACACCTATATTCAAAAGCTTTTCTCGCACCTGAAGAGCGGTATAATTCATATGGCCAAGAGCGATGATGAGCACTCCCTCTCCTTCTGCTAACACTTCCCCTTTGCCGGGTTCTCGATAAGTCAATGGTGCTGTCGAATCTTCTGTTGCGATATTTGGATAGCGGATTGCTGCGGGACGTTCCCAACTAAAACTCGACTCTAGCAGCTCTTTAAGCAGCTGTCCATTGCGTGGCTGGGAGATAATCATATTGGGCATTGCATTTAAAAATGAGATGTCATAGATCCCGTTGTGTGTCGAACCATCTGCTCCGGCAAGTCCAGCTCTATCAATGGCAAAGACGACTGGCAGTTCCTGAAGGCATACATCGTGAAAAAGGTTGTCAAAAGCCCTTTGTAAGAACGTCGAGTACAAAGAGGCGACGACTTTCATTTTTTTTCCGTAAGCTACTCCTCCGGCAAATGTCACTGCATGCCCCTCTGCAATTCCAACATCCAAACAACGGTCGGGGAATTTCTTCATAAACCCATCGATCATCGATCCTGCTGACATCGCTGGAGTAACAGTAACAATTGCTGGGTCCCTTTCAGCCATTTCAAGAAGGTGTGTACCGAAAATTTTTGGAAATGTCGGCTTTATCGATGGGGTGGGAAGAAACTTTCCAGTGTCGATATTAAATGGCTTTACACCGTGATAGGAAATGGGGTTTTTAATCGCCTCTTCCATCCCTTGCCCTTTATTGGTTAGAAGGTGGACGATGACGGGCCACTCAGAATCTTTAAGTGCTTCAAAGGTGTCTGTAAGCTTTTTGATGTCGTGACCATCGACAGGACCTACGTAGGAAATTCCATATTGTTCAAAAAAAGCGGCTGGGCTGACAAGATTTTTAAGAGATTCTGTAATCTTCTGCCCATGCTTTGCCAGCCTAGTGCCGTAACTGGGGATCTTTGAAACGATATGATCGATGTCATGATAGAGTTTATTTGTCGTCGGATTGCTGAGAAGACGACTTAAGATATGTGTGATAGCACCGACATTTTTCGATATCGACATCGCGTTGTCGTTGAGGATAATGATGAATTTTTTTAGGTCGCGAGGGACGTTATTAAGAGCTTCAAGCGACATCCCACAAGTGAGGGTCGCATCTCCAATAATGGGGATAATATGTTCATCGCGTTTGGTGAGATCTCTGTTTTTGGCCACTCCAAGAGCTAGCGAAAGGGCTGTGCCTGCATGGCCGGCAAGAAAATGATCGCAAGGGGATTCTTTCGGATGACTAAACCCACACAACCCTTTATGTTTGCGGATAGTGTGAAAACGATCATTTCTTCCTGTCAGTATCTTGTGTGAGTAGGTTTGGTGGCTGACATCCCAAATAAATTTGTCCGATGGGGAATTAAAAACCCTGTGAAGCGCTATGGTGAGCTCTACAGAACCAAGATTTGATGCGAGATGACCTCCGTTGACGGACAGAACTTCTATAATCCGTTGTCGAATCTCTAGGGCTAGTAAGTTAAGTAAGTGGGCTGGTAGCTTTTTTAGGTCATGAGGGGAGTTAATATGGGGAAGTAGCGCGTCATTCATTGGGAAAGGTCCTTAGAAAGCTGTCTTTTTCCCGTCTGTTGCTGAGGTTGAAAATCTTGAACCTGTGGTTTTTGATCGGCTCCTAACAAAAGCTCCCCATTGCGTTTTGTGATTAAAGTCTCTATTTTTTTTTCAGCTGATGTAAGGCGTATACTGCAAATATTGATAAGAGCATCGGCTTCTTCGTAGAGTTTAAGTGCTTCATCGAGGCTAATAGTTCCTGAATTCATTCTCTCTAGGATGGCTTCGAGGCGAGCAAATGCACTCTCGAATGAAATCGTATCTTTTTGGCTTTCTTCAGGTTGTGTCATGTTCACTTAGGTAAAATCTCATCAATAGTGGTTAATAGCTTGCCATCTGAAAGTAAAATTTCTGCTTGTTGTTTTTTTTCAACGGCGTTTACTGAAGTTATAACTGAATGATCTTTTTTAGAGAAGAGAATACAGTAACCTTTTGTTAATACATTTTTTGGGTTTAGCAAATCTAGAGAGAGTTTAAGATTTGCTAGTCCTTCTTTTTTCTTATCACAAACCCGTCGCCACAAATCTTCAAGCTGCTTCTGTTTTTGCATTGCTTGAAACATAGAGAGACGTTGCGTTTGTTTCGACTTCCAAAGCTGATCGAGGGAATTGTTAAATTGAAGAAGAGTATTTCTTGTCAGCTGCAGCTTTCTACCAATAGCTCCTGTGATTTCTCGGTTAAGTCCTGCTAAATGCTGTTTATAATGATTTAATTTAGTCGATGGTTGCAGGGAGTAAAGCTGCTGTTTTTTACCCTCCAAGAGCAATCGCTGCGTAGATAAAAAATGAAGCGCCTTGGTGTTGAGCTCCTGCCCAATACTATCGAGACGTTGAGACCATTGTCCTAAAATCCCATAAGGAGTTTTCATGATCGGATGGCGTATGATCATTTGCAAACGTACTTTATCTTGACGGATAAGTTGCATCACACATTGCTGCATACGCCTTTGCATCTGAGTGAGATATTCGAATTGTTGACTTTTTTCTGCAATTACCATTTCAGCAGCCTCTGATGGAGTAGAAGCTCGTACATCCGCAACATAATCGGCTATGCAGTGGTCTGTTTCGTGTCCTACTGCCGCTATGATTGGTATTCGGCTCTCAAAGATAGCTTTAGCAACAATCTCTTCATTAAAGGCCCATAGGTCTTCAATGCTGCCACCACCCCTTCCGACGATCATCACATCGACTAAATCGTAATGATTCATTTGATCTATTGCATGTGCGATTTCTTGCGCTGCTCCTTCTCCTTGAACTCTGACAGGATAAAGGATGAGATGAAATCCCGAAAAACGACGATTGAGGATGTTTAAGATATCTTGAATGACGGCTCCGGTCGGACTCGTGACAACCCCAATTCGTTTGGGAAACTTCGGCAGGGGCTTCTTATGTTCTTTTCGAAACCACCCCAGCTTGAGAATCTTCATTTTGAGCTCTTCAAGCTTGATGAGGAGTTCTCCCACTCCAACAGGACGCAGTTCGCGTACTAAAATTTGGTATTTACCGCTCGCTGGATAGACATTAATTGAGCCTGTAGCAATTACCTGAGAGCCATCTTTGGGAAGAACTTTCAGTAGGGCAGCATCGGGACGAAACATCACAGCCCCGATTTGGGCGTTGGCATCCTTGATGGAAAAATAGAGATGACCAGACGAATGTAACTTGCAGTTGCTGATTTCCCCTTGTACGCAGACAGAAGGAAAAGATTGCTCTAGAGAATTTTTAATCGCTTGACTAAGAGCAGAAACAGTGAGTATTGAAGTGTCCATCTATTTTGCGAGCATACCGAGCTTTTCTAAACTCATTTTTAACTCTTTATTTTCCGCTTTATCAAACGCTCCTGAGCCCGCTAACCATTTGACATAGTCTTTAGGAAGGTTTTTCAAAGGGACTCCTTGATGCTTCCCAAATGGCATGTGATGGAGCTCTCGTGGACGATTTAAAAGAGCATACACATCATTGATGGAGAGATCATCGACCATTTGCATGAACACTTTATAGAGGACGATCACGTCATCTAACGCTCTATGTGCATTATTGGCTTCAATATTGTAGATTTCTCGAAGAAATTGCAGAGTATGGCGTGGAAGGTCTGAACGGTAGCGTCGCGCCCATTTTAAGCTATCTAAAAACTTCCACGATGGCATTGTGAGTGCTGCTCGTTCGAACTCTGCTTTGAGAAAATGAAAATCAAACGCATCGTTATTATGAGCGATGAGGATCACGTCCCCCTCACAAAATTGGGTAAATTCTTGTGCGATCACATGGAAAGAAGGGGCAGAAGAAACCATCTCATTGGTGATATGATGAATCGCAGTTGCCTCTGGGGGGATGGGGCGTCCCGGGTTGACCAAACGCTCAAAAGAGCGATCATTGAGAGGGTCGTAAGCCGCGATTTCGATGATGTTATCTTTTTCAGACTTCATACCTGTCGTTTCGGTATCGTAGAAAATAGCTCTTGTCGGCATAAGCATTTTACCCCAATTTAGATTGTTTGATCACATCTTTGAAAGTCACCGTGCCGTAAGCCACAGTTGCGATTACAGGAGCAAACGAAGTGCACACTACTTGTACTGCATTGAGGAGGGCGTCAAAGATGGCGCTATCGATTTTTTTATTTCGGACAGGTAACATACAACGGTAGAAAATTGTTTGAGAGTCCTCATCCATGCAGAAGCCAGGTAAATCGATTTTCTTATTCAACGCGTGGAGCAAACGGGCAACCTCTCCAAGAGCATCGGTGTTAAAATTGCAGGGAAGGAATGCCAGCAATTGAAGAAGTTCACCCCCATCGAAAATTCGAATGAAAAGAGGAAATTCCCGCTCCCCAATTTTCAGCATAATGCAAATTTGATTCGTCTCTTTTTGTATTTGAGCTTGAATCCCCTTGCTTACCAGATGTTTTAAAATGTCACTGTTATTAATAGGTAACATAGCGGAAGTCCTTTTTAGTATTTAGCGGAGGGCAGTGCAGGTCCCTTTTCTCTCGTAAATAACGGGTTGTTCGTCGAAGGAATCAGCGAATAGTCATCCTGCGTCGGCATCCGGTAGCAACATGTTAACACGAGTAAAATAAATGTAATTGATAAAAACCTAAAAAGCGCATTCATATGGTCATCCTGTTTTTTATTATAGAGTATAGTCTAGCTCAATTCCTTTATTTACACAATCTTTTCTGGGCAGTGAGGTATAATTCCACGCGAAGCGTTTGGAGTGCAAAAGCCCCCTTTCGCTTTGTTGTTTAAGGTAAAGCGAAAGAGGACTTTCGCACTCCAAACGCTTCGCGTGGCAACAGAAAAATGGTGAAAAATGCGGTGGATGTGTACAATCGGGCTTTTCATCATTAAATAGCAGGAGTTGTCAATGAATCGCTCGTGGTTAACGTTGTTTTTCTTGTTCAGTATGTCCTTCATAAACCTTTATGGAGCTCCTTTCTTAAATTATATTGTCCCCATTGAGATCACAGAGCCAGATTCAGGTCTTGACACCGTCGATGCTATCTACATGATTAATCTGGACAGAAGGCCAGAACGACTCGCTTATATGAACGCGGTCTTGGGGCAGCATGGGTTGCATCCAAATCGAGTGAGTGCCTGCGATGGGTTATCGATTTCAGATGCTGCCGTTCGGGATTTGTTAGGACCATATTATCCGGTTAATCTTTTCCATAGAAGTAATAGAGGGTCTATTAACGCCGCGATAGGGTGTTTTTTAAGCCACCTTTCTATTTTGCAGGATGCGTACGAGAGAGAATTTGGTGTTATTTGGGTGATTGAGGATGATGTAAAAATATTGGGAGATATACAGCAAATTCCAATTTTTCTTTCAAAGCTTTTCACCATGGATCCCGATTGGGATATTTGCTATACCGATCAAGGGATCCCGAATGCATTGCTAATACTCCCTCCCGACAGTACTCTACCTCGAGATAGGGTGAGAAAGGAAGAAAAAGGGGAATTTGACCTTATCCGATGGAGATATGGAACCTATTCGATGATTATCTCGCAAAATGGCGCAAAAAAAATTAGAGATTATTTCTTATCTTCATATATCTATGGACCTATTGATAATGATCTCCATCTCGTTCCCGGAATTCGAGAGTATAGTATTCCATTCGATCTTGTAGTATGTGGGTTTATGTTCAAAAGCGATATCGAACATTAATAGATTAGAAAAATACATTGTAGGAGCATAAATGCAATACTTTCGATTAATTTTTTTAAAGACGATTTTTTTATTGAGTCTACCTATTTTGGAGGTCTATGGAGCTCCTTTTTTAAACTATATTGTTCCCATTGAGATAACAGAACCCTTTTCCGGTATTGACTCCGTTGACACTATTTATATGATCAATTTAGATAGAAGACCAGAGAGGCTTGCATATACTAAACAACTTTTAAGTCAATATGGCTTATATGCAAATCGGGTAAGCGCATGCGATGGATTGTTGATTTCTGAAACAACCGTACAAGAATTAATAGGACCTTACTATGAAAATACGCTTTTGAATCAGCATCCGACAAGGTCTATTTACCCGGCAATAGGTTGTTTTTTGAGCCACCTTTCTATTTTACAGGATGCATATGAAAGGGAATTTAATGTCATTTGGATCATTGAAGATGATATTAAAGTGGTGGGAGATGTTCAACAAATTCCAATGCTCCTTTCGAAACTTTTTACTATGGATCCCGATTGGGATATTTGTTATACAGACCAAAGCAGCTGTTATTCGAAGCTGGCATTAATACTCCCTCCAGGAAGCGCTCCGTTTTCACATAAAGTACAAAAAGAAGCAAGGGGAGAGTTTGATCTTATTCATTGGAGGTATGGAACTCACTCTATGCTTGTTTCAAAGAATGGCATAAGAAAAATCATCGATTATTTTTCTTTTGCATACATCTATGGGCCTATTGATAATGACCTTCACCTCATCCCAGAAATTCGAGAATATGATGTCTTAATTGACATTGTCACATGCGGAAATATGTTTAAAAGTGATATTGAACGCTAAGGAGCTGGGCAACAATAACTTTGACGATTGGGGCGCGCGAAAGCTCCCGCGGTCGAATGATCGAAAACTGCCCTATATTATAATATTGGGTTGTTTTCGATCATTCAACCCCGGGGCTTTGCGCAGCCGAATCGTCAAAGTTATTATTGCCCAGCTCCTAACGTTTATGGTCTTTTATATTGAAGATCACTTTTTTGAGACAATGGGTTTCCAAAAGAATTCGTAACGATGTCAGTTTGAGAGCTATACAATCGAATATTGGGAATAAGATGGAGCTCCCTATCGATATGATCATATAAATAGACGTGTGAAAAGTAGTTTAAAATTCTTTGCACGCCTTTTTTAGAGATAATCATTGAATGACATCCCGTGTGCCAGCGTGCTGAATCAATATTTTCTCCTCTTGCTTCCTTTTGAGGCAAATCGAAAAAAGGAATAATGGGTTGATCGGGACGGCGAGGGCGGCTTTTCATATCTGGTGCTGACCAATAAGCGCCTGATGGGAAGTGAGGGTTAGGATCTGTATAGAAAATATCCCAATCGGGATCTATGGAAGAAAGATCAGATAATAGTTGGGGAATTTGGTGGAGATCGCTTACCACCTCGACATCATCTTCAAGAACCCAAATAATTCCAAATCCTCTTTCGGATGCATCTTTTATTACAGAGAGGTGGCTGATAAGGCAACCGATCGCGCCGGAACAGGGACCATAACCATCTTTATATAGCATGCAGTTGGAATATGGGCCGGTCAGCTCTCTGATGAGTTCGTCGCTAACTTGAGAACGTCCATCGCAAGCGCTTACTCGGTTTCCGTAGATGCCCCATGAGGAAAGAAGTTGATTCATGTATTCCATTCGATCTGGTCTTCTATCTAAATTGATTACGTAAATCGCATCAATGGGATTTATTCCGCTTGTTGAGGATGTCAATTCAATGGGGATTAGGTGATGAATAGTGGGTGTTTCCGCCTCCTGCCAATAGTAAGCGCTAAGTTGGGCAGAAAAAATAAGGCAAAATGATACAAATCGAGAGAACATAATTTTACACTCCTTTAGTGGCGTCAACAGCCAATGAGGTGGTCGTTGACCACTCCTACCGCTTGCATGTAAGCATAAATAATTGTAGAAACGACGAATGTTATTCCACGTTTTTTTTAGTCTATTATCATGATAATCGGCATAAAATTCTTTTCCGGGAGCTCCACCAAAACATCGTTTTTTATTCAATTTTGATGATCCTTGAATAGAAGTTTACGAGCGGCGAGAGCTTCTTGTTTAAGATCGAAGAATTGATCATCTTCACCAGCGTACTCGATAGCCATGTCAAGAGCTTCTAATGCATGATCTTTTTCATGTATGGCAAAGAAGCATTTTGCTAGGTAAAAGTAAGGGACTGGATTTTCTGGTTCTAGGATTGCTCCCATCTCATACGCATCGACAGCCTCTTCATAGTGCCCCCCTAACTGAGTGGCTATTCCAAGGCCCATCCAATAGTCGTAGCAGTTAGGTGAAAGGGTGGTTAGAAATAAAAAAGCATTAGAGGCATCTTCATATTTTTTGTTTTCAAGGATGTGGTAGGCGGCGCTGTAGAACTTGGCCATCGTTTCATTAGAGAATTCAAGTTCTTGCTGAACAGTTTTACCTTCAGCAAATGCTTTTTTTAATCTTTGTTTGTCTTGAAGCTTAAGTTTGACTTGTTGAGATAGTTTAAACTCTTCGAGAAAATCACCCATGACACTCTTTACCTTAGTACTTGATGTTAAAGTTGGCTGTCGCTAGATCAATTAGAGCAGAAAGAGCTTCTTGAGCGTCTTCTCCGGTCGCTTCTATTTTGATTTTAGCTCCTTTTCCAGCAGCGAGCATAAGTATTCCCAAAATAGATTTGGCGTTAACTTGATTTTTTTGGTAGATAAGCTGAATGTCCGATTTAAAAGTGGAGGCACATTTGACGATTTCTGTTGCCGGGCGTGTGTGGAGGCCGCGATCATTTTTAACCGTGAAAAAACCTTTGACTTTTGTTTTTGTTGTTGTCATATAAATCATACGTATAATGTGTGAGGACAGGGGGCCTATTTTCTGGATACCATAAGTGTAGATTATTTACAAAGTAAAAAAACGGAGATTACGGAGATCAGTGATTCGAAATGTGAACAAACAATAAAATAACAGGATAGGCAGGATCGGCTTCGCCGGCAGGATAAAAGGAGGGGGTATCCTGCCGGCGAAGCCGATCCTGCCCATCCTGTTATTTTATTATTCAATTATAGATGAACGGCAATGGACGAACACAATGTGTCCGTCCATCTCTCCGATTTATTGCGACTTATTTTTTGTTGTCTGGGTCGATAATTTCGACATCCGCTTCTTCAATGTTGTCACCATCATTGGAAGAAGACTGATGTTGTCCACCAGAATGTTGTTCATTCGGATGTCCTTCTGCTCCGTGCGGTTGACCAGCAGCTCCTGCAGCTTTAGACATCGCTTCACCAATATGTTGCATATGGCTTTCAAGTTCGCTCTTCGCTTGCTTGATACGAGAAATATCGTTGCTTTCAATCGCTTTTTTTACCGCGTCAATTTTGCCTTGTACATCGTCGATGACGTCTTTTGGCAATTTATCTTGGTACTCTTTAAGTGATTTTTCTGCACGGAAAGCAAGAGAGTCTGCTTCATTGCGGACTTCAACTTCTTCTCTTCGTTTTTTATCCTCTTCAGCATGCAGTTCGGCATCTTTTAGCATCCGTTTGACATCCTCTTCATGGAGGCCAGACTGTGCTTCGATGCGGATTTTTTGCTCCTTGCCGGAGGCTTTATCCTTCGCTGAGACATGCAAGATACCATCTGCATCGATATCAAAAGCGACTTCAATTTGAGGCATTCCACGTGGAGAAGGAGGAATGTCAGAGAGATCAAAACGCCCAATTTCCTTGTTGTCATCGGCCATTTTGCGTTCCCCTTGAAGCACTCTAATCGTCACTGCAGGTTGGTTATCGGCAGCTGTTGAGAAGACTTGTTTCTTTTGTGTTGGGATTGTCGTGTTGCGTTCTACAAGCGGTGTCATCACTCCACCAAGGGTTTCAATCCCAAGGGTAAGCGGGGTGACGTCGAGTAGCAAGACATCTTTAACAGTACCGGCAAGAACACCTCCCTGGATGGCAGCACCGATGGCTACGACTTCATCGGGATTTACCCCTTTGTGTCCTTCTTTGCCGAAGATTGATTTTACCATCTCTTGTACAGCAGGCATACGCGTCATGCCGCCAACGAGGATGATTTCGCTGATGTCTTCTTTTTTGATTCCCGAATCTTTGATCGCTTTAACGCAAGGCTCACGCATTCTTTCGAGGAGATGGTGAGTGAGTTTTTCGAGTTCTGAACGAGACAGAGTTAAGGATAGGTGTTTAGGCCCTGATGCGTCCATCGTGATGAATGGTTGGTTGATTTCCGTTGTCATTGTTCCGGAAAGTTCCATTTTGGCTTTTTCTGCCGCATCGCGAAGGCGTTGTAGGGCCATTTTATCGTGGCTAAGATCGATTCCTTGTTCTTTTTTGAATGACTCGAGCATCCATTTCAGAATCTCGTTGTCGAAGTCGTCCCCACCAAGATGAGTGTCTCCATTTGTAGCGAGTACTTCAAAGACCCCATCGCCGATTTCGAGGATCGAGATGTCAAAAGTACCGCCGCCGAGGTCAAAGACTGCGATTTTGCGATCTGTTTTTTCCTTGTCCAATCCGTAAGCAAGAGCTGCTGCCGTTGGTTCTGGGATGATTCGTTTGACATCCAAGCCTGCAATCCTTCCTGCATCTTTTGTCGATTGACGTTGAGAATCGTTGAAGTATGCTGGGACTGTGATGACAGCTTCTGTAACTTTTTCTCCGAGGTAAGCTTCAGCTGTTTCCTTCATCTTAATTAGAATCTGAGCAGCAATTTCTTCTGGGGTCATTATTTTTCCTTGAACATCAAAGACGGCTTCTCCTTTGGAGCCACTAACGACCTTATAGGGGACTGTTTTGATTTCAGAAGCTACCTCTGCGTGTTTACGTCCGATAAAGCGCTTTGAGGAGGTAATTGTATTTTCAGGGTTTGTGACAGCCTGTCTTTTTGCTGGGATCCCGACGATTCGTTCACTGCCTTTGTAAGCGACGATTGATGGGGTTGTGCGCAGTCCTTCTGCCGAGGCGATCACTTTTGGAACCCCTCCCTCCATTACAGCGACGCAGGAATTAGTCGTTCCTAGATCGATACCGATAATTTTTCCTTTTTTAGATTCACTCATGGCGTTTACTCCTTGTTTTGTTCTGGTAATTTTGAAACTTTTACTCGTGCTGGACGGATCGTTCGATCTCCCATGAGATATCCGCGAAGATTTTCTTCGATGATGGTTCCTGGTGGGAGATCCGTTCTAATAACGCTTTCGACGGCTTCGTGGCGATCCGGGTTAAATGGGTGTCCTTCTGAGGCAAAAGGGATCACTCCATTCATTGACAAGACCTCTTTGAACTGTCCTAGGATCATTTGAAATCCTATTGCCCAGTTTTTTACTTCCTCTGGCATCTGCTGCGTGAATTTAAGTGCATTTTCCATGCAGTCGATCGGAGTGAGAAAATCGACAATCAGTCCTTGAAGGGCATATTGAATCATTTCTTGTTTTTCTTTCTGTAGTCTTTTTCGGGCATTTTCAGACTCCGCGAGGACTCTCAAGTATTTATCCTTACATTCAGAAAGCTCCTCTTTGATGAGGTCGAGCTCGTTTACAGGCACTTCAGTCGGTTCCATTTGTGGCGACTCGTGGGGAGGCTCTTGTGATTGATTGTCCTTTTTTTGATCGGACGTCATGGTGATTTTCTCCTCGTTGAAGGGTTGTTTTCAATTAATAAAGGGCTAGATTTTTGGTTGATAACTTTTTTGTTTTTTACTTTATTTTTTTGTTGTGATGATGGGTGCATCTCGATTTTAAATTTGTATAAGTTGTTTGTTAGCGCCTCGCTGATACTTTCTGAAAAAAGGTACAATAAAGCAAATGCTTGGCGGTAAGAGAACCGAGCAGGACCAAGAAGAGCTACGGCGCCTATTGGGTGGTTATTTACTCTGTAGGGGATTGCAATAACTGTTGTGTCTGGATTCGATTCATGAGTGTAAGGGGAGAGGTCTTCTCCGATCCAAAATTTGAGTTTGTCAAGAGCAGAGCATTCTTTTAGTAACAGACGCATGCTGTGGGTGTTTTCGAATAGTGCTAAGCTATTGACGAGAAACGCTGGGTCATGAAATTCGGGATAGACGAGGAGGCGAGAAAGTCCAGTCCGGTAGATCTCTTCATTATTGAAATTTGTGTGGTTGACGACATAACGCATCATGAGTTCATTATATAGATGCTGAGCCAAGGCTTTTTCTTCTTCAGTCAATTCTTCGTGTTGCTGTTGATTGTTGATGCGCCAGTTAAAGTAGGTTTCAATTCGCTTGGCACTAAAAACGCTGAGCTTCTGCTCTGTTTGTAATATTTCGGGAATCACTTGGCCGAAATCTGTCATAAGAACACAGAGACATCTCGAATGGTCGATGACAATGAGCTTGATGTTGATGATTAAATCCTGCTCAAAGCGAGGGGCGGATAAAAAGACGGCTGCTTGGGTTTGTTGGGCGAGATTTTCTGCTGCTTGTTGTAGAAATAAAGTGATTTCTCTACTCTCATTAGTGCGCAGTATATTAAAAGGATTTTTTGAGTGGTGGATCTCCTTGGGTGGGATTTCATCTACATATTCATTTGCATAGAGACGGTAAGCTTTGTGACTGGGGATTCTCCCTCCGGAGATGTGCTGTTGTATGAGGTAACCTTTCTCTTCGAGTTTGGCAAAGTAATTGCGTATTGTCGCTGAGCTGAGGTCTTCAAATCCCATCTCTTTAAGGGTGTTGGATCCAACCGGACGTGCCGTTTTTAAGTAGTACTCAATGAGTCCGAAAAGAACCTTCCGTTCTCGGTGCTGCTTACTGCTTGGTTTAATGAGAGATTTTGTTGTCTTCATGCACCCATTGTATAAAAAGGGGGAATTATGCGTCAATAAAAATTAGCACTCAATCGCAAAGAGTGCTGAATTTTAGTGTTTTCAGAAGGAGAATAGGACAACTACATGAGAACAGAAACGCAAGGAAGAGAGCATTTTTACGCGTGGGAGCAACTTTTTCCCACGCGTAATTTAGAAGCCCTGACTTCTTTTTTAGGACATATTTATTTTTGCATAGTATGTCCCTGGGATATTAGCAGTGTGTACTCTTAATGAATTCTTACCAAGCAATTGTTTACCTAAATCAGTAAGCGTTGCCCAACAGTATAAATATCCACTATCCATGCACCCTTTTGCTTCATTGTAATGGACCCCTTCTTCCATAGATGGAATAGAGTAATCCAGATCTCTGTCAGCGGAAAAAACTCGTATTTCTTTTGAGGTAATTCCAGCTTGAAATACGGTATGGCAAGTCTCAGTTGTTTGATGACCTGGACCTCCAGATTCTTGAGGAGGGCCTGGATTTGGATAAACTGTTGAAACTCTTACGGTTGAAACTACTGGATCTGGATAAAAATGCGCATCATTTTCCGAAGGAAAAATAGATTGGTAGAGATTAAATATGTTAAATCAATCCCCTGTACCTGGCCAGATGGCAGCTTAGGGTTTCCGATGCCAGGCCACTATTACACGATGGCTTTGGTCCGTGGATATGCTATCGCATATGAACATAATGGTACTATGTATGAAATGCACACAGACTCCGATGGACGTACTGTCCTTGGACCGCAACAAAAAATTCGCCAGGAAATTGAATCAACAAGAGAGCAACGTGAAAAAACAGATTTCGAACTATGTGCCAAAATAATTCTAATGGAAAAAGAACAGAAGTTTCTTTTCAAGAAACAATTCGACAAGGGCACAACATCCAAATTGAATTAAACAAAAAAATACATACTTTGTTTATGAGCAAGACAGATAGATTTGGAGCCGTATTAGAACGAGAAAAAGGATATTTAAATGCTCTTTACTCTCGCATATGCTGTAAAAAACAGGTAACAGAATACCCTCGCCCCTATTGGAACGAATTGTGCATGTAACGATGGCTAAACAACCCCTTGACTAGCATTTTAACCTAATGCTGCCAGAGGATATGCCCCATCTCCAATGGGGTGATCACTCCCGGGATTGAGACGACAACCCGTGGGGTGTAGTCCGCTGAGGGGCGAGTTGTTGGCGCTAAAGCGCGATACAAGCTTATTGTAGGGTCCCCTGACAGAGGTCCCAATGACTCCATCGGAATAAGTTCTGCGGCTCCGCCATTCATTCCATTAGCATAGAGCTCTACCTTTACCCATTTCTCCTCCAATCCATCGAGATAGATCCGCACATCAAACTGATAATGGTTTTGCTCCGTCCCTACCTTCACATCCATGAAGCGAACGGAATGCCATTTATCCTCTATCTGCTGTTCTATTGCTAAATTTTTCTGCGCTAAAGCCCCATTATCAGCTGTGCGAGCGCGATAGTTAATAGCCGCTGGAATATAATATTTATCCGTATATTCACGCACAGATCGATTAGACGAATATTGAGGGGTTAGTTGCGCCATGCTCGCGCGAATTCTATTTGTCCATTTAACCGGAATTCCAGCGCTATCTCTGTCATAGAATTCAGGAATCACTTCTTTTTCAAGTATGTCATAAAGGGTTGCAGCCTCTTTGGCATCCCATTCGGATGAGTCGCCATGCTCTTTACCGTCACCAAGAGCCCAACCGACATCGGGAGTATAGGCCTCAGCCCACCACCCATCGAGTTCTGAAAGATTTAATCCTCCATTGACCAACACTTTCATTCCGCTCGTTCCACATGCCTCCCAAGGTCTACGCGGTGTGTTCACCCACACGTCAACCCCTCTGACTAATTCCTCTGCAACGAGGATATCGTAATCACCGATGAAGAGGACGTGAGAGCGTACTTCCGGTTTAGCAATGAAACGCATCCATTTTTGGATGAGGTCGATTCCCGGTTTATCTGCTGGGTGGGCCTTACCTGCAATAATGAGTTGTACTGGACGTTGTGGATTGGATAAAATGCGAAGGAGACGATCGGGATCATGCAGGAGCATATTAGGGCGCTTATATGTCGCAAAACGCCTTGCAAACCCCAACGTTAACGTACTTGAATCAAAGATATTTTGAGCAAATTCATGCTGCCCTTTCAATTCAGCATCAAAAGCTCCTCGCGCCGCCAGCTGGTAATGAACTGTCTTACGGACATAGCTCACTAATGCCTCTCTGGATTCACTACGCATCTTCCAAATATCGACATTGGGAATCGCATCGATATCTTTCTTTAAGCATTCTGTCGTTCCAAGCCAACGTCCCTTGCCACAAGCTTTTGTCCAGAGATGATCAGAATAGATAGAATCCCAACTCGGCATATGGACCCCATTCGTAATCGATCCGATCGGCACTTCGTCTTCTGGCCAATGAGGAAATAAAGGAGCAAAGATATGGCGACTAACTTCTCCATGCAGTTTACTCACTCCATTGATGGCTCCGCTCCCTCTTGCTGCGAGGTATGCCATGTTGAAATCTTCATTGTTGTCTTGCGGATTTAACCTCCCCAGGGCGAGTAAGTCGTTAATATTGATTTTCAATGATTTTTCAGCATATTCTCCTAAGTATTGTCTCATCAACGAGGGATGAAATCGATCAAATCCGGCGGGGACAGCTGTGTGGGTTGTGAAGAGATTGCCTGCGCGCGTGGCGTGGAATGCGACGTCAAACGAGCATTTAGTCGATTCCATAAAGCTTCTAGCACGCTCCAAAACGGCAAAACCGGCATGTCCCTCATTGAGATGGCACACTTCGCGCTTAATATTAATCGCCTCTAAAAGACGCCATCCACCGATACCGAGGAGCAATTCCTGTTTAAGGCGCAGCTCCGAATCTCCCCCATACAACTCGCTCGTGATTCCTCTATGAGCCGGAAAATTAGCCGGATCATTGCTATCTAGAAGATACAATCTTGTTCCTCCAACCTGCACTTGCCATGCGCGTAACCATAGGGAATAGCCTGGAAGGCGAACTTCTAAGCGCAACCATTCCCCATCTGCCTTTCTCAATGGGGAAATGGGAAGCTGTCCAGGGTTATTGTATGGGTAATAAGCCTGTTGTATCCCATTTTTATCGATCATTTGTCGAAAATATCCCTGCTGGTATAACAAGCCAATGGCAACAACGGGAACGCCAAGTTCGCTTGCTGCTTTTAGTTGATCGCCCGCGACGTTTCCGAGTCCTCCCGAGTAGATGGGAAGAGCTTCTGTCAACATAAATTCCATACTAAAATAGGCAACAGCAGAGAGAGGGGGATTGGGGTATTTTGTTTGAAACCAACCAGGTGTTTTCATTTGAACGCGAGCTGCATTGACCAATTTTTCAACAGCCTGATAGAAAGAAGGGGTCGCTAATAACTCTTCCAATCGTTTTTTAGAAACGGTTTGTAATACGACCCATGGATTTTGCGTGAGATCCCACAATGGAGCATCAAGCTGCTTCCAAATGAGATCTGAGCAGTGGTTCCACGACCAACTCAAATTGAGGGCTAGTTCCTCTAACAAGTGGAAGCCCTTAATATCTGCTCGACAATGGCTATTTGGCTGCGTATCGCCAACGGCACTTTCATTCATAATGTCACCAAAGATGCGGTTACAATCGACTGTGCTTCTTCAAGAATTAGTTTCAGGTGGTCTTCCCCTAAAAAACTTTCTGCATAAATTTTATAGATGCTTTCCGTGCCCGAAGGACGAGCTGCAAACCATCCGTTCTCGGCGATGACCTTCACTCCTCCGATTGCTGCTCCATTCCCTGGTGCATGGGTGATGACCTGCTTAATTGCCTCTCCAGCAAGTTCTTTGCTTTGTATTTGTTCCGGAGAAAGACGTTTAAGTTGTTCTTTCTGTTGTAGCGTTGCCGGAGCTTCAAAGCGTTTAAAAAAAGGAGTTCCAAACTCAAGTGTGATCTCCTTATATATTTCAGCGGGGTCTTTTCCCGTGGCAGCAGTCATTTCAGCTGCCAACAATCCCATGATGATTCCATCCTTGTCTGTCGTCCACACAGAGCCATCTAAGCGGACAAATGAAGCTCCGGCGCTCTCTTCTCCACCAAAAGCCAAGGAGCCTGTGAATAAGCCATCGGCAAACCATTTAAATCCAGCTGGCACTTCATACAAACTCCTTCCAAGTTTTGCCGTGATGCGATCGATCATCTGGGTAGAGACAACAGTTTTTCCAACCATTGCCTTCAGGTTCCATTCTGGACGATTTTTAAATAAATACGAAATAGCAACGGAGAGGTAATCATTAGAGGCAAGAAGTCCTCCATTTTTTGTGACAATGCCGTGCCGATCGTGATCGGTATCGCATGCGAAAGAGACATCGAATCGATCTTTCATCGCAATCAACCCTTGCATTGCATATGGAGAGGAAGGATCCATCCGAATCTGTCCATCCCAGTCGACACACATCATGCTAAAGGAGGAATCGACACTCTCATTGACAACCGTCAGGTTGAGTTGGTAGCGTTCTGCAATCTTTTTCCAGTAATGGACTCCCGCCCCACCAAGAGGGTCGACTCCCAATTTAATTTTTTCCCCTCGAAGATGTCTCATATCGATCACATTTTTAAGGTCATTGACATAAGTATTTAAATAATCGTAGCGATGCGTTGTTGTAGCTTTTAATGCCTGCTCAAAAGGGATTCGCTTCACTCCGGTGAGCTTGTTTTCTAAAAACTTATTTGCCTGATTCTCAATCCATTGAGTCACTGCCTGTTCCGCTGGTCCTCCGTTAGGAGGATTGTACTTAATCCCTCCTTCCCCTGGAGGGTTATGCGATGGCGTGATCACAATTCCATCAGCGAGCTGATGAATTTTGTTCCGATTATACGTGAGGATAGCGTGAGAAACCGCAGGTGTTGGGGTATATTCGTCATCTTGAGCAAGCATGACATCGACTCCATTGGCAGCCAAGACTTCGAGAACTGTCGCCAGAGCTGGTTGTGAGAGTGCATGGGTGTCAATGCCTAAAAACAAAGGACCACTGATGTTGTTTTGAAGGCGATATAAACAGATAGCCTGGCTGATGGCTAGGAGGTGATTTTCGTTAAAACTTTTCCTGAAGGAAGATCCTCGGTGTCCCGAAGTGCCAAAAGCTACGCGCTGCTCAGGCTCTTTAGGATCGGGTATTTCCGCGTAGTAAGCCGTGATCAGCTTAGGGAGATCGACTAACAATGATAGGGGGGCACGTTTTCCTGCAAGGGGACTGACTTTCATGATGGTGTTCCTTTTGCTCTTCACAATAAGGACCGAGGGAATAAAACAGCAAGGAAAATTAAGATTCTGACTTGCTATACCACTCGCCGTTTTCGAGTTGCACTAAAGCCATAGTGACAGCCTGCTTGGTGTAGAGCTTTCGGTTGACACGTCCCTTCGTCAACATGCCGACAATCCCTTCTGCTGCTCCCAATTTTGCATTGGTTGTAAAACCCGATTGGTAACACGCTTGGCCTAGATCCAATTTTTTGTTAATGACGAGATCGAGAATTTGTGGAGGGACTTCAAAACCACTAGAAATGCCGATATGATAGTTTTTTCCGTCATAGATGCAGCAAATCGTCGCTTCTAAAAAACCCGTTTGAGAGCCTGTAGCTTCGAATAGTCCGCTTTCGATGCCAAAACTATATCTACATGAGCCGCAAGCAGTGTATGCATGGCGAGCTCTGTTTTTGGCTCCGCGGATTGTTTCATGTAGGGATAGTGGCTGATCCCCAACTTCTGAAGGAACCGAAAACGTGTGAATTTTCACATTGGCAAAATGAGGGTAATCTTTAATCACTTCTTCAACAGCTTCTATTTTGACAACATTCGTTGTTCCAATCGCAATTGCCATATGTGTCCTTTTGTTATGAATAAAACATTTGGTGAAATTCGGCATGGTTTAAATGAAGGTTATATTTTTCCTCTACCTCTCCTCTGTGTTCTCTGTGCCTCTGTGTTTTTATCTTTTGAAACACAGAGGCACAGAGAACACAGAGGGGGAATTTAAATGATCAAATGCCCGGTAGTTTCCTTACATACAGGTGAAAAAGGCCTAGAATCCTACATTGGCGATATGTTGCCAATAAGAATCTGTCCAACCATGCAAGCTTGCTTTGCTTTCTCCGCTACTAATGGCGATAATACTTCATAAGATTTGTCAATAACAAATCCTGCAGCTTGAACTATAGGGGCCGTAACAGTGGCAACAGGAGAAACAGAGGCAATAAGTGCAGCTCCAAGAATTCCTCCCATTCCACCAAATGCAAATGCCAAAGTCCCGGCAAAGAACGTGGCAATGAAATGGTTCTCATAACTTGGTTCTTCTTGATCTTTTAAATCGCAAAAATTTTTATCTGGTCTAGCTAATATATCAACAACATGGCGTTTCTCATCGAGGAAAGGTTCTGTTTTTTCTTTTATCTGTCTATTAACTTGTTTTTCTTTGAGACTGTCTTCTTTAAACTCTCCTGCTTCCGATATAGCTTTTTCTTGAATTTTTTTAATTTGTAGATTTAAATTTTCGCATTTTTTTAATTGCGATGCAAACTCTGCCTTAGCATGAAGAGCTAGCAATAGACCAGCGCCAAGAGCATATGCGCCACTAAAATCGAATGCAGCCGAAACACCAGCGCCCACTAAGGCTACGAATTTCAATTTTTTCATTGTATGGTCAATAAAAGTTTCTCTGTTGTCATTATTATAAATTCCAGAAACACTCATTCTAACAGCTTTATCAATAGCCTTGGTTCCTTGTTTACAAGTTGCGACAATGCGACTAAAGGAAGAACACATTCCCCCATGATTTGTTACTGGACTTCTTGCAACTTTTAAAGACATAAAACACCTCTTTTTTTATTTTTAATTAAGAATTCTAATAATAAAAAAGTTATTGTACACAATTATAAATATAAAATCAACTATTAATTTAATAAAGGGCCTGTACGTGGGATTTAGCCGCATCTGAAATGGCTTTAAGGTCGTATCCACCTTCTAGCACAGACACAATTCTTCCTTTAGCGTATTTCTTGGCGATTTCGACGCAGATTTTCGTCATTTCTGCGTAGTCTTCATCTTTTAGCCCCAATCCCACTAAACTATCGTTCTCGTGGGCATCAAAACCGCAAGAAATGAGGATAAAATCAGGTTGATATTTTTCCATTCTGGGGATGAGTTGAGAATGAAAGGCTTCTAGTATTTGTTGTCGGCAATTCTCTTTTGAACCTGAAATAGGACAATTTAATACGAATTTTTGTTGGTTGTCTGTACCCCCCCAATGATCACCAGGATAAAATCCTGTGGAGGTATCTTTATGTGTGCTAAAATAAAAAATATTGCCGCTATTTTCCACCAATGCTTGCGTGCCATCTCCATGGTGGGCATCCCAATCGACAATGAGAACGCGCTTAAAATCTAATTTATCCGTAAGGTATTTGGCAGCGATGGCAACATTATTAAAAACGCAGAAACCAGATCCTGTGCACTGGTGAGCATGGTGACCCGGTGGTCTGACAATGCAGAAAGCACGAGAGGTACCATTTTTTTGATCTAAAATGTATTCAATGGCCGTTAGGGGAGCTCCAGCTGCGTAAAGAGAAGTTTGTAACGTGTTGGGGCTAATCATGAAATCGCCAGATACAAAGTCCTCATGGCAGTTTGAGGTGTCAAATGTTTTATAGGGGATGTTTTGTGCTTTTAGCTTTTCGCATTGGCTAGTTATTTCGTCTTGATAGCATTTGTCGTGGCATAAAGAAATTTCCTCTTGAGTTGCTTGACGAGGTAGAATTGTTTCGTTCATCAATTTGGCAGAGGCAAGCGCATTTTCAATAGCCTCAACGCGTTGCGGACTTTCTGGATGATTATGTCCAGTCAGGTGTGCCATAAATATTTCTTTGTTAGCTACAATGACAACGCGTTCGACCTTAAAATTCACGTTTGTACACGAGTCCCATTCCAACGAAGTGGTTATAGAAATGAGTACCTCCCTGGTGGAATTTGTATTCTAAGGTAAGATCTGTATTAGAGAATATTGGATACTGCAATCCAGCGATTATCTGCCAAGAAAATTGATTCCATTTTTGATTAAATACAACACGAGAATTTGAAGCATGCATTTGCTGGAAATCATAGCCTGCGCCAGCTCCAACAAAAGATCGAATGTTCCCAGATGCACATTCCAATGAAGGCAGAGGTAAATCCCACAATAGGTTGGCCATATATGAGGAATCTTGGTAATGTCCATGTTTGGAAGAATCTGCCCCAAAAAGATCGATTTTGTTTATGGCATTTCGTCTATAGGCATATTCAGCTTCTATACGTAACCCATAGCACCAACAATACCCTAAAGAACCTCCAATTAGATATCCCGCCTGGTATGTAGATTTGTTTTTATCAATTGTGGTGTTTTGTAGAAAATTAGCACCAGCCAATAGTTTGGCATAAAAGTTCGTTTCATCAGTACAGCAGTTGTCTTCATTAGAATAAAAATCTTGAGCCCACCATTCTTGTGCTTGCACATCAGCTGTTATGACAGATAAGAGGAACATTAGTAGCAGAGTATTTTTTTTCATTTTGATTATCTCACTGTTTTTTTTTTATTCGCGTAAGGAGCTGGGCAATAATAACTTTAACGATTGGGCCGCGCGAAAGCTCCCGCGGTTGAATGATCGAAAACTGCCCTATATTATATATTGGGTTGTTTTCGATCATTCAACCCCGGGGCTTTGGCGCAGCCGAATCGTCAAAGTTATTATTGCCCAGCTCCTAAGACGCATTTTAAAATTTTACTGGTTCGCAATCCGATCATCATAGCCGGTCCTGTGGTGTTAATGTTGGGAATCACTGGACAGATCGAGTTGTCCGCTACAAAAACGTTTTTTGTCCCATAAACGCGGGTGTCGCCATCTACGACGCCACCAGCTTCTAGAGGTGCCATTTTACAGTGTGATACAAAATGGTGGATGTCGAGTGATAAATTGGTGTTGTTTTTTACGTATTGTTCAACCACTGCATCGTCATAATCAAAACGGATCACTGTGCTGATTGGATCACTTAAAATAGGTCTAAAATAGAGGGAGGGGAATGGATATAAAATTTCTAGTTGTTCCAGCAAAGCACGGATATAGACCGAAACCGCACTTTTCATGTTCTCTAGGTCTATAGGGTTTTGGTAAAAACCGTCATCTGCTGCGGCTATCTGAAATGAGTTATCGCTTTGGATTGTGACGCTTCCTTCACTCAGCGGATTCAAAAGATCGAATCCAATGGTCAATAGTGGAGGTGTGTTCGTAGTAGCTGGGAAATATTCGAATAATATTTGTAGCATGCGTGGGTCGCTAGCGCTATCATTTACGACAGGCAAGTAGACATTATGGATAGTAAATGCGTAAGGAGCTCCGGGGGGCACTCCATCAAGTGCGGGATCTGCTAACATGGTAATAAAGATGAGTGGATGGTTTTGAAGATGTTGTCCTACGTTTTCATTGATGAAAACAGGTTTGATTCCAGCATTTTTTAGAGCTTCTGATGGGCCTATGCCTGAAAGTTGTAGCAATTTACTGCTGTTGATACCACTTGCCAAAACAACAGCTTTCCGAGCTCTTGCTTCGAAGGTTTGACCATCCTTCACATATCTGACTTTTTTGGCTTGCCCATGTTTGTCGAAAATTATTTTCACTGCGACGGAGTCGAAAAGCATATATAGCTTGTGTCCATTAACTCCTTGACCCTCTGGTGTCATCACAGTATCATTTAAATATGCCGTCGCGCTGCTCACTCGTTGGGTCCCTGTAGAATCAATGAACCATTGAGCTCTAAGATCTATGCAGTTTTCTACGCTTGGATCATTGTAATCCTCTACTGTGGGAAGGAAGGGAAATGCTGCTTGTGATGCGGGTAATAGCACGTTTGCTGTTATTTGTGATACTGTAGGTGTCTGTAGTATGTTGACGGGACCATCAACACCCCGTGCCCCTGGGGTAATTATTGATCCTTGATAACTCTCAAGGGCATTAAAGGTTGCTAGAATGTTGTCTAGACTCCAATTAGAGCTACCGGAAACTTCTTCCCAACGTGAGTATACAGCGTTCGAGCCTCGGCCGTAGTACAATCCGTTAATTGATGACCCTCCACCCAATAGCATCCCTGTCGTCCAATCACTTGTCCGTCCATTTAGTCCTGGCATTGGTAGAGATTGATTCCATCCTGGCCAAAAATACTGAGGCTTTCCTGTTCCGGCTAATAGAAAGGCTGGGAGGCCCACTTGTTGTATTGCTGGATCATTTGTTAGGTTTAGTCCTCCTTCAATTCCCAGTACGGAAAAGAGACCATTTTCTGATAGCTCGCTCATCAATATGCACCCAGCTGCTCCACCACCGATGACTATGATATCGGCTTCTAATTCATTCCCTGACATTTTACATCGGTAGGGGGAAGATTGATCGCCAAAAAGGTTGGTTGTAGCGGTGACTAAAGCGAAAATTGTAAATTTTATGTTCACTATTGGTTCCCCCTCAAATTATTAGTTTTTAGCCATCGGCTGTGTGTTCATTATTTCGGTTATTTATTTTTTTGCAAGGATTTTTGTGTAATCACGCCCATGTCTATTGTCCATGTTGACAAAAACAAACGTTTCTCGTATAACCATGGAGGAATGTCTAATTTCGCTTGAAGAAAGCAGAGCTTGCCACCACATCATAAAGGGACAAATCACATGCAGTTATCTTTCATTCGTTTTCTTTTTCTACTTCTTTGCATCTTATTTTCTACGACATATGCCCTGTCGATTAGCTCAGAGGGAGTAAGATATGTTTACCTTGCCACGGCTTTAGCTGGGGGGCTTGTTTTTGGGATGGCGATTATTTCCCTTGAAATCTTGCTGAGGAAATTTGAGTTACGCGCTTTTAACACAATCACAGTTGGTTTGTTTTTTGGTTGGTTGATGGGAGAAGCGCTCCTTTTGGTTTTTCATACTGTCGTCAATGAGTCTATTGCATATCCTGGTCAATCAGTCATGTTGTTTATACGAGCTTGTGTGTTTTTATGTTCTATCTACGTGGGGATGATGATCACCGCTCGAGCCTCCGACCGCATTTCAGTAAGCATTCCGTTTATTAAGTTCAGCCATAACTCTCAATCCCAAGAAAATGATTCGAAATCTTCGAATAGAAAGAAAATCCTAATCGATAGTTCCTTACCTTTAGATCCTCGATTTTTCGATGTTGCCTCCTCGGGGCTTTTAGATACACAGTTGATTTTACCTCGATACATAGCGAAAGAATTCCACGAGAATTTAGAAGCTGGTGATGAAAATATTCGTTCCAGAGGACGTCGCGGACTTGATGCTCTTAAGAAAATTGAAAGCCTTCATGGCTTAGAGTTAGAGTATACAGATTTAGATTTTCCTGAAATTAAAGATGTGAATACGAAAAGTCTTTGTGTCGCTCGTCTTCTAAATAGCAATATACTCACAGCCGATCCACTTCAGGTGAGTCAGTTCTCTGTTGAAAATGTTAAGATAATCAACCTCAATAGCTTAATGGCAACTCTCAAGCCATTAGCTCAGATAGGGGAATTCATTACGATTAAAATCCAACGTTACGGCAAAGAACCACGACAAGGAGTTGGCTACCTTGATGATGGAACCATGGTTGTCGTCAATGGGGGGGCCGAATACATTGGCGAGGGGATTCGCGTGCAAGTTCTTTCTGTTAAGCATACAGCATCGGGAAGAATGATCTTCTGCAATACAATCGAAGAGACCGAACCGACAGATTCTATTTTAATAGGGGCTAGTGAACTTTCTGAAGTGTCGTCTAAAAATTATTCCACTATTTAAGCTATGATTAAGGGAATTGGTACGGACATCATAGAGATTGAAAGGATTAAGTTAGCAATAGAACGTCATGGAAATCGCTTTTTAAATAGGGTTTTCACCTCCAAAGAGCAGCTCTATTGCTTGCAACACAATTTTTCTTCTGTGCATTTTGCCGGACGTTTCGCCGCAAAAGAGGCCATTGTCAAAGCTCTTGGTTTAGGTTTTCGTAAAGGCATTTCATGGCTTGATATCGAAATTATCAATGACTCTAATGGAAAACCCCACGTTATCTTGTCTGATCAGCTAAAAGCTCTCGATCCTTCTGTCTCAATTCTAGTTTCTATCAGCCATTGTCGAACTTATGCAACTGCATTTGCTATCGCCTCTTGAATAAAATCGCTATAGGGGATATTATAGGCATGATGTTTTTTTTCCTTTCGTGCCCGTGTGCGTGCCCAATTTTTTCGTACCCCAAACCCGTGTTAAATGGACAAAATCAGGCACGGGCACAGGCACGGGCACAGGCACGGGCACAGGCACGGGCACAGGCACGGGCATAGGCACGAATATTAATATAAGGTTGGATGATGATGGAAAGGCGTATATTAGGTGATTATACCTTGATCAAACAAATTGGTCAGGGATCGATGGGGTCGGTTTTCTTAGCTGAACATCGCTTTATGAAAAAGCAGTACGTGTTAAAAATTCTGCCTGAGGAACTCGCTTCTGACCGAGGATTTGTCCAACGTTTTGAGGAAGAGGTGGGGATGCTCTCCTCTCTAGACCACCCTCACATTGTTAAAATTCATAATGTTTCATCAGCGCAAGGACAATATTTTTTAGTTGCGGATTGCATTGTTGATGAATTTGGAGAAACCACAAATCTCGCTCAATATATGCTTGCGCGTGGAACTCGTTTTGAAGAAGAAACATTATTTCGTCTTTTGCATCAAGTGGCTCAAGCCATTGATTATGTTCACGATAAAAAAAGCGAGTGCAATGGAATCGTTCATCGCAATTTAAAACTCAATAATATTCTGATTGCTAAGGGCAGAGGTGGGATCGATCTGATGGTCTCAGATTTTGGTCTTTCTCGAATTATCGGCCCTGGAGCTGTTCTGACGCGCACATACAAAACGGTAGCGGACACTTTGGGGATTGCAGGAAGTTTATATGGGAATAAAGTGGGAGTGGAGTCTTATCCAAATCCTCCGATTGATAATGCCAAACTAATTCCTCTCCACGCTTCATTCTTACAGAATTATGCATTTTTAGCTCCTGAGCAACGGCGACTTAATTCTCCTAATGAGGTCGGACCTAAAGTCGATATTTATGCTTTTGGTATATTGGCTTACTACATGTTGATGGGAGAATTTCCTGAAGGCATTTTTGACATGCCATCAACGTTAATTCCTGAAACTGTTTGGAAGTGGGATACGTTAATCTCATCCTGTTTGCAAGCTGATCCAAAAAAACGACCAGAAAGCTTGGTGGAGGCCCTCAATGATGTTAGGATTTATTCAAAAAAGAATACTGAAAAGGAGAATGTCGTCTTTAAACAAAAAGAAGATTTAATTGAGCAAGTTCCTTCTATTGAACAACCTGTACAATGCCATGAAAAAGAGATTATCGAGACAAAGAGGTTTCAAGATGTTATCGCGGTGCAGAATGTCTCTACAGCTCCGATTGAAGAGCTTGTATTAAGCGAAAGCACCTCTTCAGTAAATTTACGTCCTGTCATTCGTACTACCCAAATAGAGCGTCCCAAAACTGATTTTGATCCAGCAACAGCGTTTATTGTAGATACTACAGTAAAACACTATGTGCCTGAGAATAAAGAGATTAGAAATATTCAACCAATTCTCACTGATATGGTAGTGATCAATGGTGGAAATTTCTATCGAGGGAGTAAAGACGGCAACCGAGATGAGATGCCAAGGCATCATATTTTTCTCGATAGTTTCGCAATCGATACTCACCCTGTGACGAATGAGCAGTTTGTCCGTTTTCTCGATATGATGGGTGGTGAAAAAGACAACAACCATCAAGATATTATTCGGATGCGCGATTCCCGTATTAAACGGGCTGCAGGTAAGTTGAGCATAGAGTCTGGCTACACAAAACATCCCGTTGTCGGGGTAACTTGGTATGGTGCCGTTGCTTATGCAAAATGGGTAGGGAAACGGTTGCCAACGGAAGCAGAATGGGAAATCGCTGCGCGTGGCGGATTGGAAAATGTGTTCTATCCCACCGGTAATGATATTGAAAAGACTCAGGCTAACTTCTTTAGTTCAGATACTACAAGTGTGATGAGCTATGCACCTAATGGACATGGACTCTATGATATGGCTGGAAATGTCTATGAATGGTGTCATGACTGGTATGGATATAACTACTATGAAGTTTCCGTACAGGAACCAGAGAACCCAAAAGGACCTCTCCAAGGGGTTTATCGAGTCCTGAGAGGAGGGTGTTGGAAAAGCTTGAAGGAAGATTTACGCTGCTCTCGCCGCCATCGGAATAATCCAGGAACAGTTAATGGCACCTATGGCTTCCGCTGTGCTGCTGATGTTCAATAAGAGGTCTAATTGAATTGTTTAGTATTTAAGGAGCCTCCAGAAGATTTTGCTGCAGAGGTGAAAGTTGCTGGTTGCTATTGCAGTTGTAATGGTAAGATGCTTTTTCTAAAACGACACTCTCAAAAACCTCAAGGAGACACTTGGGGAATACCCGGGGGGAAAATAGAGGACGGAGAGACTCCTCGAATGGCCGTTATAAGAGAGACATTTGAAGAAGTCGGTTTAAATATCGACGATGAAGCCCTTCAAATGATAGCTCCTCTTTATTGCCGTCTTCCTCATCTAGATTATGTCTATTATTTGTTTTATAAGCCCTTTAAAACATTTCCAGAGATTGAATTAGCTCTCGAAGAACATACTGAATTGAGGTGGGTAACATTTGAAGAAGCGCTGATGTTGCCTCTGATAGGTGGTGGTGCTGAAGCATTAAAGTTCGTCGTCGAAATGATAAAGGACTTATAAAAGGACAAAGGACCTCAAGAGGGCGATTGGGGACCTTTAAAATGGGAGCGGGCCTAGTCCCGTTATTACGCGAAGCGTTTGGAATGCGAAAGTCCTCTTTCGCTTTGTTGTTTAAGATAAAGCGAAAGAGGACTTTCGCATTCCAAACGCTTCGCGTAGTAGAATATCGTTGTCTAAAAAATTTACTTTTCGCTTTTGCAATCGCCTCTTAAGATCCTTGGGTCCTTGGCGTTTCTTTTCCTTGTAAAATAAAGCCTCCTATTTTTATCTCCTAATTTAATTTAAAGCTTAATAAATATAACATTTGTATTGAATTTTAATATTGAAATGTGTATGATGCTGTGTATTAGTTAATTAATAATTGTTTTATATGATTTGAAATAGGTGATAATAATGGCTTCTATCTCTTCCGTTAAAAGTGAAAACTTATCCACATGTAGTCGTTATGTCCCCTTACCAGTAAAATCGGGAGAACTTTTAGCCAAATTAAACGATTTGAATAAAAGTTATTTTTTTATGCCAGGCAGAGCCCTTGTTAATGAACTAAAAACAGTTGACATTCCAGATCTCTCTAAAATATTACATAATTTTTTTATTCATGCTACCCAAGATAAGAATTTCACAGATCCTGTGGAATTTCTCGATCGATTAGCCACGATACTTCCTCTTGATAGACTCCAACAAGCTCTTGAAGGTGGCCCAATAGATGCCTTAGAAGAGGCAAAAAAGATGATTGAAGAAGCTAGACTCTATCTAGATTCAACTGAGAATCGTAGTTTTGTAACTATCAAAGGAGTGTTCGCATCCGCGCTAGATGCAGTTATTTATGGTGTTGATAATATAAGATATTTTTTTAAAAATCCAGATAGCTATTCAATTGTCGACAAATCTCTTCAGGTGATTATATTTTTATTTAGTATGATCACTGCAATGATTGTTTCAGCTTTTAGCTTGACGATTGGTGGATTGGTTCTTGGCGGAGCCCTTTTAGTCATCGTGATTTTAAGTAGTATATGGCCATATATTAAACCCATGCCATCTCAGCTTCCTGCGAGTGCCGAAAATTGGACAAAAGAAATTCAAAATGGTTCTCGGGTAGATGGGGGAAGAAAAACAACGGTCAATGAGATAGCCAATATCATAGGGATGAATAGAAATGTTATTTTGATCGGCGCTCCAGGGGTAGGAAAGAATTGGACAGTAAAAGCCTTTGCGCAGGCTGTGCACGATGGAGAATATCCTCTTCTCAAAGGAAAAGTCGTTTTTTGCATTAACGCTGCAAATGTAATAGGACAAGAAGCTGCTCCTTTTGGCGAAGGGAATGATATACTAAGTAGAATAAGTACGTTAATGGGACGCCACCGTGAAAATATTGTTTTGGTTATACGTAATGTGCATTTGATTTGTAAAAGTAATGATGAAAAAGTCAATAGCCAATTTCAGCAATTTCTTGGTGAGTCTGGAGAGTTTCGTCATGTGGTGGGGATTGCCACTGAAACTGAGTATGAAAGTTACATAGAAGGTTCTGAGCTCGATCGTTTTTTTGATAGAGTTTTGATTGAAAACACAAATGAAGACGAGACTTTGAAAATTTTGGGCAATGCATTATTAAAAATGGATGTAAAGCCAGTTCTCGATGACGATGTCCTTGAATATATCTACCAAAAAACAGTGGAAGCTGATGAGGATGCCCCTCAGCCACTCGCTTCACTTAGGTTGTTAAAAGATTGTATCCATGCCGTGGAAAAAAGCGGGTCTGCTCGAGAGAATCGGGTGATCGAAATCACAGACACAATAGCCTCCCTAAGGTCTCGGTTAGCAGTGGGTTCTGGTGAAAGAAAAGAATTGAGAACGCGCATTTCTCAACTTGAAGCTGATTTAGAAAAGCTGCGACGAGAAATGTTCAAAGAAAAAATGGATTTAGAAAAACTCTCAATACACAAAAAACTATTTAATAAAGTCAGGGAACAAAGTTTTCGCTCCATCTTAAAAATTGCTAATGCCTCACCAAGGGCTCTAAGTGCAAAAGATGAAAAGCAGTTGATAATGTTTCTACTATTGCATAAGTTTCTGCAACCGCTCTTATTTTCTATGATTAAGAGAGAGTCGGCTAATCTTAAAGTAAATGCGATCATCAATAGATCTCTTGTTGATCAAGTGGCATCTGATTTATAAAGCCATTTTTTTGAGTGGACATATCAATAGCCATAAGAGGGAGGGGGGCTGCGATTGTTACACATGTGAAAGCAAACGCTGTAATACAAGTAGCCAAAAACTGAAGGCGATGAGATTGAAATATATTAGCCATAGAGTCCTTTTTTTTGTTTTTGGTGTGTATTTTATTTCATAATAGTCAAGTTCATTAAAGATCGTGGTTCTTGCGAACCAAGAAAAGATAAAAGCAGCAATGAGAAAAAGGGCAAAAGATAACTCCCCATCAAGCGGTGGAAGTAATTCAAACATTTTTCCTCCTCGTATTGTCTTTCTCTAGGGGTAGGTGAATGGGTTTAAGGTTTTTTGCAGACATGATTTTTCTCTTCAGCTTGTTGTTTTAGTATACCAGAAATAAAGAAATAAGGAAATAAAAATAGATGCCCCCACATTTTACCTACAGATCTCTTGTTGATCAAGAGGCATCAGACTGATAAACATTTTAGCATTGCGTGAAAGGGGTTTGTTTTTTGGGAATATGGCTAGGATGCGATAAGAAATCGGAGGAATAGAACATTTGTGATGGACCAACGCACGTTTTCCAACGATATAATCAGGGAGAAATCCAATTCCAAGCCCCTGCTCTGTTAGGCTTGCAATCACTTCCCAGCTTGAAATTTCCATTTGAGACTCAATTTTAATCTTCTTTTTCTGAAGATACTTCTTAAGCAGTCCCACTTCTTTTCTCTCTTCGCTAAGAATCCATTTGTTTCCCGAATACCCTTTTTGTTTATATAAGCGATATTGTCCTTTGTAGATTTCTTTAGAATCGAAAGAGGAAAAATCTTCATTATCTAGGACTATTCCAAAATCGACATCTCCTTTTTTAACCATTTCTACAATCGTTCCTGTGTGTCCAAATCTTAAGACAGGTTCAACCTCTTCCCAAAGCTCTGAAAGCTTACGCAAATAAGGTGGAAGCAATGAAAGAGCGAAGCTGTGTGTGCATGCAAAAGACAGCTTACCTTTAAAAACACCTGTGACTTCATTAAAGTCATCTTCTATCTCAGCAAATACGCTAAAAATGAGTTTGCATTTCTCAAGTAGCAACATTCCATCTGCAGTGAGTTGAAAGCGGTTTTTTTCATGAGTGATTAGCTGTTTTCCCAAAGAAACCTCAAGTTTACTAATCGCTTGGCTGATAGCTGATTGGCTTACAAAGTTTTCCTTAGCAGCTTTTGAAATGCTTTTAGCTTGGGCAGCACTGAAAAAATAGCGAAGAAAAGTGATGTTTGGCATGAATTTCATAGAATGTTTTAGGTATAAGTGTTTCTTATACAGAATATCACATTAATTAATTTTTTCTAAAACAATTTTTCCAATAGAATGATGGAAAGATAGGTGAAAAATGAAAAAAAACATATTAATACTACTTGCTTTACTTTTGTTCATAACAAAAATCAGTGCGATTATTGTTGAAACTCCAAACCTGGAACTATTTGAAAACGCTTTAGAAAATATTGATCAGGAAACCTTAGTGCTGTTCGATGTCGACGAGACGTTGATCGTTCCTAAAGATCTCATCATGCGTTCTCCTGTAAGGGACATTTTTAGGGAAATTGCAAAAGAAACCATAAATAATCCTGATATAGTTGACATAGAGAAATATGGAAAAGATTATTTCTTAGGACAGGTTCTTTCAAAGGTGAAATATGAAATTGTAGATCCAAAAATTGTGACAATTATTGAGGCTTTGCACAAGAGAAAAATTAAGACGATTGCATTCACAAAAATGTTCATAGGGACTTGTGGAGCGATTCCTGCCATGGAAGACTGGCGTTTTATACAGTTAAAGGACCTTAATATTGATTTTAGCTCGGCCTTTCCACTGTTTCAGAAAATCGAGATAGAACCATTAGATAAGATGATAAGGCCAGCATTATTTAAGCAGGGGATCCTTTGTGCTAACGGACAAGATAAAGGACCTGTTTTAATAGGGTTTTTGAGGAACATCGATTGGGTCCCTTCTAAAGTTCTATTTATAGATGATCGTTTGGATTATTTGTTAAACGTAGAAGAATCTCTTAGTAATATAGGAATTGAATTTGTCGGTTTTCATTATACCGCAGTTGAATCTTTTCCCGATATTGTCGATCGGGATGTAGCTAGATTTCAACTCATGCATTTAGCTAAAACAGGGGAGTGGCTCAGTGATCGCGAAGCTGCTGAGTTGATTAACAAAAATAGATGAACATAAAAAAACCGATTTTTGAATGTGTTTCAGTATAAAATAAAAAAATAACATGATGGGCAGGATCGGCTTCGCCGGCAGGATGGTTTTTTATCCTGCCAGCGAAAATGAATGGATAAATACGTAAAAATTTATAAAATCCGTTGACTTACGTTTTACATGAAATCTGTCGCCGCGTTCGCGGCTCATATAATTAATTAACCTCTCCATGGGCTCACGCCCATGGCTACATGCTGCTGCCGCGTTCGCGGCTTAAAGACAGAGTCTAGCAACAACGATCCTACATATCCTCCCTGATCCTACATATCCTGTTCTCGCTTATCCCTGAGGGCAATAATCCCTTTTATCCATCTGTGTTTTAATCTCTTATGCATAGCGCCACGATTGCGCGTTTTATCAAGTTACACTTTTAGTTGCACCCAAATTTTTTTTGGCGTTGTAGATTTTTCTTGAGAAAATTATTATTATAGGATTATCTATAAAGGATATGAAGCGATTTTTTATTTTTATTTCTATTCTCGTTATTTTAGTGGGAGCATCTCTCTTCATTTACGAGCATTTCTTTTTGCCTAAAAGAAACAGCAACGAGTTGATCCTTTATGGCAACGTCGATGTAAGACAAGTCGATATTAGTTTTCGGGTCCCTGGTCAGGTCGTTGAATTGTTTTTTGAAGAGGGGGATGCTGTTTCCAAAGGGAGCTTGATGGCTGTGTTGGATAAATCTCCTTATGATAGTCAAGTCAACCAGGCTATGGCGAATCTTAAGACGGTAGAAGCAGGCCTCAATAATGCAGAGATACTTCTTAAAAGGCGTCAAGAATTGATTGGCGATGGCAGTGTCTCTCAGGAAGATCTCGACAATACTCAGACAGCCTATAATCTACTCTCTGCTCAACTTAAAGCATCAGAATCAGCCTTATCTATAGCAACGGATAATCTTAAGTACATCAATGCTTATGCTCCCACAGATGGAATTGTTTTGACACGTATTAGAGAACCAGGTACCGTCGTTCGTGAATCAGATCCTGTCTACACTCTTTCTATTGCTTCTCCTATATGGATACGCGCCTTTGTCGATGAAACTTACTTAGGTGAGGTGGAGTATGGAATGGAAGCAGAAATCACTACCGATAATCCAAATGGACATTCTTACATAGGAAAGGTAGGCTTCATTTCTCCTATGGCGGAATTTACTCCAAAAACTGTAGAGACGACTAAGCTGCGTACAGATCTCGTGTATCGTCTGCGCATTTATGTCGATAAGCCAGACTCTGGATTGCGTCAAGGCATGCCTGTTACTGTCAAACTCAATATTAGAAAAGATGATGGAACAAGGAAACATGAATGATACTCTCGTCACAATTCATCATGTGTCGAAAGTATTCACCGCCGAACGTCCACCCGCTCTCATAGATATTAATGGAATCATTCCCAAAGGAAAAATTGTCGGTTTAGTCGGTCCTGATGGTGCCGGCAAAACAACATTGATCCGTCTCATCGCAGGATTGCTTAAACCCACTGAAGGACATATTACAGTAGCGGGTTACGATACTATTGAAGATGCCGAAGCGGTCCATTATTTCATAGGTTATATGCCTCAAAAATTTGGACTCTATGAAGATCTCACTGTGCAACAAAATCTCAATCTCTATGCCGATCTTCGTGGCGTTGTTGGAGAAGAGAGAAAAAAGACCTTTGAACGATTATTCCATTTTACTGGTCTTGCACCATTCACCGATCGCTTGGCATCAGCTCTTTCTGGTGGAATGAAACAGAAGCTCGGACTCGCTTGTGCTCTCATCAAGAAGCCAATGTTGTTATTATTAGATGAGCCTAGCGTAGGTGTCGATCCTATTTCAAGGCGGGAGCTGTGGAAAATGGTCAATGACCTCCTTGTAGAGGGGATTTCTGTCGTATGGAGCACAGCCTACTTAGACGAAGCGGAGAAGTGCGATACCGTCTTGCTTATTAATGAGGGCAAACTTATTTTTAATGGAAAACCTAGTGATCTCACGTCGACGGCTCCTAGTTTTGAAGATGCTTTTATTGAGATTCTGTGTGCCGAATCGGAACAAAACCGAGATAAAATTAACAAGTTTTCAGAGCTTGCCGCCACTACCCCAATGGTGGAGGGACCATCAGAAAATGTTGTTGTTGCCGAAGCGCTGACAAAGAAGTTTGGATCTTTCACAGCTGCCAATCAGATCTCTTTTTCCATTTCTAAAGGAGAAATTTTTGGGTTGTTAGGACCCAATGGAGCGGGTAAATCGACAACTTTTAAAATGCTTTGCGGCTTATTGCAGCCTACTTCAGGGAAAGCTTTAGTCAAAAATTTAGATTTGCAGAAAGCACCAAGCGATGCGCGTGCTCGCATTGGTTATATGGCTCAAAAGTTCTCTCTTTATGGATCTTTAAGTGTCTTGCAGAATTTAAATTTTTTCGCGGGAATTTATAACTTAAAAGGGAAAAAGAAAGAGAGTGCCGTTAAACGGATGGTAGAAATTTTTAATCTTCAAAATTATCAAAATACCCCAACAGAGGAGCTTCCTTTGGGTTTCAAACAACGCCTCTCTTTGGCATGTGCCAATATGCACCATCCCGATGTTTTATTCCTTGATGAACCCACCTCTGGTGTCGATCCTCTCACTCGCCGTGAATTTTGGAATCACATTAACGGGTTAGTGGAGAAGGGAGTGACGATTATGGTGACGACACATTTTATGGACGAAGCTGAATACTGTGACCGTCTTGCATTAGTCTATCGAGGTCAAATCATCCAGATGGCAACACCGGAAAAATTAAAAGAAATTGCAAGAACAGCTGATAACCCCCATCCCACTTTAAATGATGCATTTATAAAACTCATCGAGGAATATGACAGAAGTCATCCCAGCTAAGATGCACCAAGGTAGGGTGCGTCGATTAAAAGCCTTGATTATTAAAGAGTCCTTGCAGATCGTAAGAGATCCAAGCACGATCCTCATCAGTGTTGTTCTCCCTCTTTTGCTTCTTTTTCTTTATGGTTTTGGAGTCTCTTTGGATTTAGATCATCTTCGCATCGGACTTGTTTTAGAGGAGACCTCTCCTGATGCGAGGAATTTTGCCGATTCTTTGTTGGACTCAAAATATTTTGACGTTAAGATTGCGCAAGATAGGCGTGAACTTTACGACGATCTCACAAGAGGAAGCATTAGAGGTTTTGTTGTGGTCCCTTCTTATTTTTCAGCTTTTCGTGAGCGTCCAGCCACTGTTGCTCCCATTCAGGTCGTCGCCGACGGTAGTGAACCCAATACGGCAAATTTTGTTCAATATTATGTGCAAGGAGCCTATCAAAATTGGTTGCGACAAGAGCTGTTATTATCTAAGATTCCGATTCCACCTATGGCAAATGTGGAACCGAGATTTTGGTATAACGAGCAACTAGAAAGTCGTTTTTTCCTTCTCTCTGGGTCCTTGGCGATCATTATGACTCTCATAGGAACGCTTTTAACAGCACTTGTTGTTTCTAGGGAATGGGAGAGGGGAACAATGGAAGCTTTGATGTCCACGACATTAGGTAAAGCAGAGCTCGTCGCTGGAAAAGTCATTCCCTATTTCTTTTTAGGAATGGTATCGATGGCGATTTGTGTGACTGTTTCAGTTATTGGTTATGGGTTGCCTTTGCGCGGTTCTTGGTGGCTATTGGGCATTGTTTCTGCACTATTTTTATTCTGTGCGTTGGGATTTGGTTTGCTCGTGTCAACGCTGTGTAGAAGTCAATTGCTCGCTTCTCAAATTTCGATTACCGCAGGTTTTTTGCCGGCATATATACTATCTGGTTTTCTTTTTGAGATCTTAAGCATGCCCTATTGGATTCAGTTGCTGACTAATCTTATCCCGGCAAAATATTTTGTGCAGTGTCTTCAGACCATTTTTTTGGTGGGCAATGTGTGGGAATTGATTCTTTTTAATATGATTCCGATGTTTTTTATTGGTCTTTTCTTCTTTGTTCTCACAGCACGTAAAACGGTAAAAAGGTTGGATTGAAGATGTGGAATCGCATTCTTGTACTTATTTGGAAAGAGTTATTGGCGGTGCTCCGTGATCCCAAAAGCAGAGCTTCTATTTTTGTGCCACCGTTGCTTCAGTTATTCATTTTCACTTTTGCTGCTACCCTTGACGTGAAAAATGTTCCCATCGGCATTCTCAATCAAGATTTTGGAGAACAATCGATTGAAATGATCCAACGTTTTCATGGTTCTCCAATGTTCCAAAAGATTATATTTCTTAAGGGAGTCGAAGAGATCGCTTCATTCATTGATAATCAAAAAGGATTGCTTGTCGTCTTTTTTCCTGAGACATTTTCACGTCAACTTAATGCTGGTAGGCAAGGAGATATTCAAATTATTCTCGATGGCAGACGATCCAACTCGGCGCAGGTTGCATTTGGATATATAGGTGAAATTGTCACACAGTTCAACGCTGAGTTAGCTGCTAAAACCGGCTTTTCACAGCAAAATGCCAAAATTTTTCCACGCAATTGGTTTAATCCGAATTTGCTTTACTATTGGTATAATATCCCTTCTCTCGTTGCCACTCTCTCCATGCTCACATGCTTGATTGTCACCACGCAATCTGTCGCGCGCGAAAGGGAGCTTGGTACATTCGACCAACTGCTCGTCTCACCTCTTGTGCCCACAGAGATTCTTATTGGAAAGATAGTCCCTGGAATTATTATAGGAATGATAGAAGGGTTATTGATGATGGGGGTGGGCGTGTTTATTTTGGGTGTTCCATTTACAGGGGAGTTGTCTATCTTCTTGCCGGCCCTATTTATTTTTGTCACTGCCATCAGTGGCGTCGGATTATTTATCTCATCCCTCTCTGCTACGCAACAACAGGCTATGCTCGGCACCTTTGTTTTTATGATGCCCTCGATTTTACTGTCTGGGTTCGCGACTCCAATTGAAAATATGCCCACATGGCTTCAGCCTGTTACCTATGTGATCCCCCTTCGGTATATGTTGGTGATTTCCAAGGGACTTTTTCTCAAGGCAATGCCGGCACTGATAGTGTTTGAAAATATGTGGCCTATGGTTATCATTGGATTGTGCACAACATTAGGAGCCGGTTGGTTTTTTAGGAGGCGGCTATCATGAATATAAAATTATTAAGCTTGTTATTTGTTTTGTCAGGATGCCACATGGGACCTAATTATTCTCCCCCTATAAATGAGATACCAGATGAGTGGATTGCTCCTGCTGTGGTGACAGAAATTTCTGTATCAGAAGAGCCTCCTCCTCCTCTCTGGTGGGAAATTTTTGACGATCCCTTGTTAAGCAAATACATTCAAATGGCCGCCCAATATAATAATGACGTCCTTAGCGCTGAAGCGAACATCTTCCAAGCGCGTGCTGTGCGTCAGGTTTCTGCAGCCCCTTTGTATCCGAAAGCATTTGTCGACTTAGATGGTTTCCATACATTTTTAAGTCGAAACGGCCCCATCGATGCCCTTTCTGCCGCTTCTGGGTCGACACACCTTCTTAGTGAGTTCAATATTTTTAATAATTTTATCGATGCCTCTTGGGAACTCGATATTTTTGGAAAGACACAAAGAAGTGTGGAGGCTGCTCAAGCCCAGTTAGAGGGGACTATTGAACAGAGAAACGCTATTTTGATTTCTGTTTTCGCTGAAGTGGCTAGGAATTATATTGAATTGCGTAATGCTCAAGAGGAACAAAAACTCTTAGAGAAGAATATCGATCTTTTGCAAAGGAATGTACAAATCATTCAAAAACGCTATTCAACTGGTTATTCCAATATTCTTGATCTCGAGCAGATGAATATTCAATTCGATCAGGCAGTGGCTGCATTACCAGCTGTCAACACTGCGATTTATCGAAGCATTTTTGCGATTTCTGTGTTGATAGGATCGTTGCCAGAAAGTCTGTTAGAAGAGCTCCTTCCAGTGCAACCGCCCCCTGAATTGCCGGAATGCCTTTCTATAGGAGTAAGATCTGAGTTGCTGCTGCGTCGTCCCGATATACGCCAAGCGGAAAGAAATCTCGCTCAAGCCACAGCTAATATTGGAGTTGCTGTTGCCTCTTTTTATCCTTCTATCACCCTTACGGGTATCTTCGGTTTGGATTCGTTAAAAATTACCAATTTGTTTCAGCCAAATAGTAAGTCGTGGATTTATGGAGCCGATATCACGATGCCCATTTTTCAGGGAGGAAGACTCGTTGGTAACCTTGAAATTTCAGAGGCTCAAGCAGCCGCCGTTGCTTTTACTTATCAACAAACGGTGTTAAATGCCCTTCAGGAAGCGGATAATGCACTTGTCGCTTACGGGAATAATGTAAAAGCCACAGGTGAGTTAAAGAAAATCGTGACAACGAACAAAACGCTCACAGACCTCAATAAACAAAGGTATGCTAAAGGTTTGGTGGCACAACTGGATTATTTGAACAGTGCATTGATTTTAAACAACGCTGAATTGAGCCTCCTTCAATCAGAAACTGCGGCACTTTTGGACCTAATTTCTCTTTACAAAGCCCTAGGTGGCGGTTGGGAATGCTTTACAGTTGAATAGCTATTCTATTGGGGGACAATGCATGTCGAGAATATTTTTTGAATAAGGCATAATTTTACTACGCGAAGCGTTTGGAGTGCGAAAGTCCTCTTTCGCTTTGTCCTTTAAGATAAAGCGAAAGAGGACTTTCGCACTCCAAACGCTTCGCGTAGTAGGAAAAAAACTTCGAAACAAAATGACCCCTACTGTCCTTTGTCCTTGAGGATTTGACGTATTGCATTCCATGAAATTACTGCGATATCTTGAGACCGTGCTAGAGCATTGATCAGCGTTGTTTTTCCCGCTCCTGGATATCCCCCAACTAGAATGAGAGTGGGTTGATCTTTTGAATTTCCTTTCAGATCTTTAGCAAGTTCTACGAAAATTTCATTTTTCACTTGTTCCACATCAAATGCGTATCCTTCAGCAGTCGAAAAGGCACAAAGAACAAATGCCACACACAGCTTTAACATAATTAGCCCCTATTTTTCTCGTGGTTAAGTAGCCATTTTTTGCGTCCAAGGCCTGCGCTGTAGCCTCCAAGGTCGCCATTGTGGTTGACGACTCTATGGCAGGGAATGACGATGGGAATGAGATTGGCTCCGTTAGCTTGGGCGACAGCTCGGTAGGCGGTAGGTTTTCCGATCGCAGTCGCGATGTCGAGGTAAGAACGCGTTTCACCAAAAGGAATCTTCTGTAATTCTTCCCACACAGAAATTTGGAATGGGGTTCCAACGAGACACATTGGTGTTTTGAATTCCTTTAAAGTACCTTCAAAGAACTGATCGAGTTCAGCCTTAATGGAGTCTATTGGTTCTGTAGAACCTGGAGTAATAGTGGTTTTGACTTTTCTTTCAAGGCGTTTGATCTCATGTTCTAGATTTAAATCGATGAAGTTGAGGAAGTAAAGGGCTTTATTATCGGCGATGGCTACCATTCTTCCGAGCGGAGTTTCTAATATTTCTTGTGCTTTCATTCTATTTCCATGTATAACGACGGATGAGTAGAAATTCTAAAATTCTAGGTGATTATGAAGCAAGCTTTGTTTTCTTTTTTTATCGTTTTATTGTTGCTGATTTTTGCCGATGCTGTATGGCTGGGGCTTATGCAAAAACGTTTTTATGATCCTCAAATGGCACACCTATTGAGCGATTCGATGAAATTTATTCCTGAAGCTCTCCTTTACATTGTTTATGCAGTTGTTTTAAATACATTTGTTATTGTTCCTGGTTTGAAAAATAACTCTTCCTACCTATATCTGTTGCTGTTCGGTATGTTATTTGGACTTGGCGACTACGGTTCTTATAATCTCACAAACCAGGCGACCCTTAAAAATTGGTCTTGGACATTAACTACTGTAGATATGGCTTGGGGAGTTTGTTTGACAGGTGCAATTAGCGTCATCGCTACTTACATCACTCGTCATTCTAAAAAAATAATCGGTTAAATTAACTCGACGGCGATGGTGTCATAAAAAAGAATACCTTGTTGGGTAAGTCTGAGAACGTTGCCCTGTTTCTCAAGCAGGCCTTGCTCTTCGAGTTTTGATAGAGACTTCTGTGTGGTAGCTGAAAGAGTGCCATTTACAGTTTCAAATGTAGTCAAATCTACTCCACAGCGCATTCTTAGGGCTATTGCTAATAACTCGCGCCTGTGTGGCTCTTCTTCAAGCTCCTCAGAAAAGTCGATTGGAGATCTTCCTTCCCTCAAAGCCTGTACGTAATGGTTCAGGTTGGCAACGGCGCGAAAACGCTTCCCTTCCCAATAGCTGAAGGCGGAGGGACCAAACCCAATGAATGGACGTCCAGTCCAGTAACCACTGTTGTGGATTGAGATCTTTCCATTGCGTGAAAAAGCAGAAATTTCGTATTGAGCGAGCCCATAGCTCTCTAATATTTCCACTGCTTGCCGATACATCAGGGTGCTGCATTCTGCATCGGGAAGCTCTTTTTTCAAAGCTTCCCGATATTTAAAGAACACGGTATGTGGTTCGATGGTCAGATTATAAAGCGATAGGTGAGTAATGGGGAGTTGCTCAACGAGCTTGAGAGTCTCTAGCCATGTTGCAAGGGTTTGTCCTGGGATGTCATACATCAGGTCGATAGAGATATTGGAAATACCAGCTTGAGAAACTTCATTGACTGCATCTATAGCCGTTGATGCATGATGTGTCCTGCCCAACTTCATTAGCAATCTATCATCAAGCGATTGGATACCAATACTAACCCTATTGACCCCAGCGGCGGCATATTCTCGCATCCGTTCGATAGAAAGGGTTTCGGGGTTTGCTTCTAAGGTGATTTCTATTTCGTCGGGATTAAAATGGATGATTTTGCGTACCGATTCTATAAGAGAAAAAATAGCTTCAGGAGCTAATAACGATGGGGTGCCCCCGCCAAAGTAAATAGAAGCCAATTTTTTACCGGCTAGCTGAGGCTGCCACAAAGCAATATCGCGCGATAGCCCCTCTATAAGAAGGGCTTGGAACGGAGGTTTATCTGGAATGACATAGAAATGGCAGTAATCGCATTTCTTAGTGCAAAAAGGAATGTGAAAGTAGAGGCTAATCACACATCACTACCAATCATTGGCATCGGGATCGATAATTCCTCCTCGTTTCCACCGATTTTTATTGTTGAAGAAAGAATCGTCATCATCATCGCCCTTTGTTTCATCCTCATCTTTTTCTTTCTCTTTGTCTTCATCATCTTCATGCTCTTCGGTGAAATGATCCCCCTCAGTTTCAGATTTCAGATCGAATCCCGTATCCGTTTCTCCTCCGGCTGTAGTATCCCCAATATCGATATCTGGAATTGTGGGCATTTCTGTGTAACCGGTCTTTCCTGTAGGACGTTTTGGCGTAATATATTCTTCGGTTTCTCCACTTTCCTTCAGGTGATTAAGCCGTTCCTTTTCCTCTTCGATTTTATTTTGGACGGCCAGAATCTCTTCTTTATGTTTTGGAATGTCTTTTTTGGGAACAAGACCAAGCTTAAGCCATTGCTCTAGATCGGTGAGTTCTGACTCAAATTTTTTTAGACGCTCGCTTTTGACAAATCTCATAACAACCTTTCTAAAATATTTTCTTTACTTGTGTTTATACACATCCTTTTATCATAACAGGCTATTTTTGTTCAATGGATTTTTTAAAGAGGCTGGCGCCAGTTAAAAACAAAGCTTCCCCAACGAGATAAGCAAAATAATAGTGTTCTCCACCACTTCCAAATCCATAGCTGTGTAATCCGATTCCCAATATGTAGTTAACTCCATACCAGGTAAAGCTGATCGCTATTAACCCAAGTACAGCTCCAACAGCGAGTCCAAAATCGCGAATGCGTTGAAAGGTGTAAGCATGAATGATAAGTAGGTAAACACAAGCGGAGATAAAAGCCCAGGATTCTTTTGGATCCCAATCCCAAAATCGCCCCCAACTCTCTGCTGCCCATACTCCACCAAGAATCGTCCCTGGGATTAGTAGAGCAACTCCGATATACATCGTATGTAAAATTGCCTGTGCAATTTTTCTTGCTGTGGCGTCCTCTTTTTTGGGAAACAGTGGGTAAATTAAATAGAGATGCCCCAGAATGCCAGAGAGGACAAAGGCACCGTAGCTTCCCACGACCATTAACACGTGGACGGTGAGCCAGTATTGGGAATCGAGTACAGCTTGTACATTTTCAAATCTGGCATCGACAAGGGTGAGCTTTAGAATGATGAGCAACGCGAGGGAACAGAAAGCACCTGTGAGTAAAATAAGTGTCGAGCGGGATTTAAAGTAGAAAAATATTCCTACCGCCATTGCGATCCATGGGACATAAAGGACCGTTTCAAACATATTAGAGACAGGAGGACGTTGTAGGATATAGCAACGCAATATTAAAATTGTGCTATGGGTCAAGAAAGCAAGAAAAAGGGGAATAAGTGCATATTTAAATGTGTGTCTATTCGTCGATAAAAGTAGAGCTAAGGCGTACAATCCAATAGCTAACTGAATTAAGGGAAATGAGTAGTACCACGTTTCTGCTTTTAGACGCATTAAAGAAGGGTAAAAAAGTTTTTTTTCTTTTCCTGTTTTGTAAGGAGTATTGACTAAAAGAGCATAGGCTTCTTGCATTTCTTCGGTAAAGGTTACAAGGGCTTGATGTAGATCCTTAGGATCTGTTTTTTCATTTTTGATTGCGGCTTCAATAGCTAAGTAAGCACTTCGGATACTTTCAAAATGAGCATCGGAAAAAGGGGTGAAGTTGCTGATTGGAACAAGGCGTTCGAGCTTTGGATCGTACGTTTTGATTTTCAATGCATGGAGTGAGACCCAGTCTTTATTTCCTTGGCGTGTAGGAAGCATTTTGAGGGTTGGTCCCGCATATTGCAATCGTACAGAGGCAGGTTCATCATATAAGGATTCGTCGGGAAGTGTAGCCCCTTCGTAGCTTTTGTAGAGTTGCAGGGCATCGAGGAGTCTGTTTTTTTCTTTATCGTAAGAAGAGGCCTCTTCTGTTCCTTTTTCATAAAAAGGAAGCAGTTCATTGAAACTAAAGCGATCTTGAGTGGTGTTGAGTCCAAGGAGGGACTTTAATTCAGCATGGTGAATCCAGAAAAAAGGGGCATTATCCCATCGGGAATGACCTAGAAAGTGCACTTTCCATAATAAATCAAGAGCTGAGTTTGTGTTGGTATGGAAGGCGGTGAGGTCGGCAGATTTCAACTGCTCTTGATGATAAAAATCATATAGCCACAGTTTTGCAACAGCGGAGAGGGGATGTATCCTGCCTTGATAGATAGCTGGTAGCTCTTCGGTTTCCTGAAATGGGGAATTGGTTGCATGCCCATTGATACATTGAAAACAGATAAATACAAATAAGTAAAGCAGGCGCATGGTGCTCAGATGGGTTAATAATTATCTACCAATCCTATCAATCTACACTTTTAATTGCACCGGTTTTCACTGACTAGCTAGGGTTTAAACGCAAAGACGCAAAGGCGCAAAGGAGGTGGAGGCAAGCCGTCGGCCAACTGAAAAAACAACAAAAAATATAAAAAAATAACAGGATAGGCAGGATCGGCTTCGCCGGCAGGATAAAAATTAGATAAATTACTTTTTCTGTAAAATTGCCCCTCTCCG